>DIVL01000042.1 GCA_002435825.1 Anaerolineaceae bacterium UBA6133 | reverse complement strand
CCACCGAAGGTGTCTATATCAGCGAGTAATTATTCGGAACGAGTGAGGACGTAAATTATGTTGATGCCAAAGAGAGTAAAGTACCGCAAGCAAATGCGCGGCCGTATGAAGGGCAAAGCTTCACGCGGTGTGGACGTAAACTTCGGTGACTATGGATTAAAGGCACTGGATTGTGGTTATATGACCGCGCGCCAGATCGAGGCTTGCCGCCGTGCAATCGTGCACGAGTTGAAGCGTCGTGGAAAAATCTGGATCCGTGTGTTTCCTGACAAACCCTACACCAAGCGCGCTGCTGAAACCCGTATGGGTAAGGGTAAGGGTGCCGTGGATCATTGGGTGGCAGTTATTCGCCCTGGTCGGATTTTGTTCGAGGTCGGTGGAACTGATGCCGATGCCGCAGTGAGAGCACTGAACCGGGCACGCTATAAATTGGGTATTAAGACTAAGGTCGTAGCCCGAGAAACAATGGGAGAAGGTTCATGAACAGCAAAGAAATAAGGGAACTTTCTACGGAAGATATTAATATCAAACTGTTGAACATCCGGCAGGAGCTCATGAATTTGCGCTTCCAGATCGTGACCGGTCAGTTGACGGACACCAGCCGCTTCAAGGTTGCCCGACGGGACATTGCCCGAATGGAAACGATCCTGAATGAGCGCGCCCGCCAGGAGAAGGAAGGTAAGAAATGAACAAACGCCGACGTTTAACGGGAGTTGTTAAGTCCAACAAGATGACCAAGACAGTCATCGTGGAAGTTTCGCGCACATATCAGCATCCGCTTTATCACAAAGTGGTGCGCAGCACAAAGGCTTATAAGGCGCATGATGAATTAGGAAGCAATGTGGGCGATGAGGTAGTGATCGTCGAATCAGCTCCGATTTCAGCCACAGTGCGCTGGGTTGTGGAAAAGATCGTCAAGGTCGAAATCCGCCATGAAGGCATCGAATCAACATCTGAGGTCATTGAAGAGGTCGGGGAATTGATTGAAGCCGAAGCTGCAGTCGAAGAGGTTGAGGAATTGATTGAAGCCGAAGCTGCAGTCGAAGAGGTTGAGGAATCGACTGAAACTGAAGAAGTTGCTGAAGAGGTCGAGGAATTGACTGAAACTGAAGCAGTTGCCGAAGAGGTCGAGGGATCGACTGAAACTGAAGCAGTTGCCGAAGAGGTCGAGGCTGAGCTCGAAGAAGAGGAAGCAGCATGATCCAGCGAGAAACTCGATTAGTTATTGCAGATAACACTGGCGCCCGTGAAATCCTGGTTATCCAGGTCGTGGGCGGCACAGGCCGCCGTTACGGTCGTGTGGGCGACACTGTGGTTGGCACCGTGAAAGCTGCCACGCCTCAGGCTTCGGTCAAGAAGAGTGAGATCGTGAAGGCTGTTATCGTGCGCACCAGCAAGCCCTACCGCCGTCCAGATGGGTCTACCATCCGTTTTGACGACAACGCGGCTGTAATCCTGGACAGTGACGGCGTGAACCCTCGCGGCACGCGTATTTTTGGCCCGGTTGCCCGCGAATTGCGCGACAAAGGCTATATGAAGATCGTTTCATTGGCTCCGGAAGTGCTGTAGTCGATGAATTAGGAGTGTCAGATGAAAATGAAAATACGTAAGGGCGATCGCGTGCGGGTTATGCGCGGCGACGAAGATAACAAGGACAAGGTTGGCGAAGTCATCCGTGTGCTGCCCAAGGAAAACCGGGTGGTGGTGCAGGGCGTGAATATGGTCAAGAAACACCAGAAGCAAACCCAGTCCGGCGGCAAGACTATTCCTGCCGGTATCCGTGAGTTCGAAGCCCCAATCCACGCCTCCAATGTAACTGTTTTGGATCGCGAAGCGGAAAAAGAAGCTAAGGGTGCCCGCAAGGTCTCTAAAGCCAAAGCCGATAGCACCAAGAAGCCAGCTGCAAAGAAGCCAGCGGAAAAGAAAGCAGAAACAAAAACTGCTGCCAGGAAACCAGCCGAAAAAACGACTGAGAGCAAGGCAAAACCCGCTGAGAGTAAGAAGAAAGCCGCCAAAGGAAACTAAGGCGTAGGTGAGCAGATATGAACAGACTACAAGAACAATATAAGAATGAATTCGCGCCAGCTCTGCTGAAAGAGCTCGGGTTGAAGAACGTCATGCAGATTCCAAAGATCAGCAAAGTGGTGGTCAATATTGGGGTCGGCGAAGCGCTGGACAATCCCAAGGCTTTGGATGCTGCTGTGAACGATCTGACCATCATTACTGGTCAGAAGCCTGTTGTCATCGCCGCCAAGAAGGCCATTTCCAATTTCAAGCTGCGTGAGGGGCGTCAAATTGGCGTCAAGGTTACGCTGCGCGGAGAAAAGATGTGGGCATTTTTGGACCGCCTGATCAACGTTGCTCTGCCTCGTGTGCGTGACTTCCGCGGAATTTCGGCTGATTCGTTTGACGGACGTGGTAACTACACGCTCGGTTTGACCGAACAACTGATCTTCCCTGAGATCCAGTATGACAAAATCGACAAAGTGCGTGGCATGGAAATCAGCATTGTAACAACTGCTGAAACTGATGACCATGCCCGGCAACTGCTGAGCAAATTCGGCATGCCCTTCAGGAAAGGAAACTAAATGGCTAAAAAGTGTATGCAATATCGCGAAATGCGGCGGAAATATCCTACCCGTGTTGTCAATCGCTGTCGTGTGTGCGGCAGACCGCGCGGTTATATGCGCAAGTTTGGTCTTTGCCGTATTTGCTTCCGAGAATTAGCACTCGAGGGAAAAATCCCCGGTGTGACTAAAGCATCCTGGTAATTAGGCCTGGAGGGATTAAAATGACAATATCAGATCCAATTGCCGATATGTTGACGAGAATCCGCAATATTGCCATGGTTGGCAAAACGACCGTGGCTATGCCGAGCTCGAAACTCAAGAGTGAAGTCGCCCGTATTCTGACCGAAGAGGGTTATCTTGAGAGTTATGAAGTCGTTGATGGAAAAAGCGAACCGCACAAAATTTTGCGCATGAAGCTGAAGTATATCGGCGAACGCCGCCAACGCCGCCCGATTATTACGGGTTTGGAGCGCGTCAGCCACCCTGGCTGCCGTGTTTATACCTCCAAGAGTGATATCCCCTGGGTATTATCTGGTATTGGTATCGCGATTTTATCCACCCCGAAGGGTATCATGACCGGCCAACGCGCTCGCAAGATTGGCGTGGGCGGTGAGATCCTCTGCAAGGTCTGGTAGGAGGAAGAGAAATGTCGCGAATTGGTAAATTACCGATCACCGTGCCTCAGGGTGTGGAAGTGAAGATGGATGGCAACAAGGTTTCGGTCAAGGGACCCAATGGGGCTCTTGAAGAGACTTTCTCTCCTGAGATCACAATCAAACTCGAAGATGGCATTATTACTGTGGAACGCCCTAACGACCAACCTCGGGTTCGCGCTTTGCACGGAACCACGCGCGCTCTGCTAAACAACATGATTGTTGGCTGCGCGAAAGGTTTTGAGATCGTGCTGGAGTACAGCGGAGTTGGATACCGGGCTGAATTGAAAGGTAATGACCTGCTCTTGAACCTGGGTTTTTCACATCCCGTGAATCTCCCCACGCCCGATGGCATCACCTTTGATGTGGATGCAAAAGCACGTCAGATCAAGATCAAAGGACGTGACCGCCAGCAGGTGGGGCAGGTGGCTGCGAACATCCGCAAGCTGCGCCCACCGGAACGCTATCATGGAACCGGTATTCGCTACCAGGGCGAAATTATTAAGCTGAAGGCTGGTAAAGCCGGAAAAACCGGTAAGTAGAGGTAAATGACTATGGCTAAAAAAACAAGAAACGCTGCTCGTTTACACCGTCATGCTCGCGTGCGCAAGAAGATTTTTGGCACGCCAGAGCGCCCGCGCCTGAATGTTTTTCGCAGCATCAACGAGATTTATGCCCAGGTGATCGATGATCACAGCGGCACAACTTTGGTTTCTGCATCCACAGTGGATGCGGCGCTGCGCGAAGTCGTAAAGGGCAAGACCAAAACTGAACAAGCTATGCTTGTTGGTGAAGCGCTTGCCAAGCGCGCCCTGGACAAAGGCATCAAAACCGTTGTCATGGATCGCGGTGGATACATCTATACCGGTCGTCTCAAAGCTCTGGCCGAAGGTGCTCGCAAGGGCGGGCTGGAATTCTAAAACGAGGATACTATGGAAGAATATCAAGGATTAGAGACTCATTACGACGAACGTGTAATTGACATCGCGCGCGTTGCCAAGGTTGTCAAAGGTGGCCGCCGTTTCTCGTTCCGCGTGACCGTTGTGGTCGGCGACAATAACGGGAATGTAGGGCTGGGCACTGGTAAGGCACTGGCAGTTCCGGATGCGATGCGCAAAGCTACCGAGCGTGCGTATAAGAATATGAAGAAAGTCAGCCTATTGGGCACGACCATTGCCCACGAGGTAACAGGCAGCCAAAGTGGCGCGAAAGTGCTGCTGAAGCCTGCTTCGGCTGGCACTGGCGTTATTGCGGCTGGTGGTGTGCGCGCGGTTTGTGAAGCCGCAGGGATCAAGGACATCCTTACAAAATCCCTGGGCTCTTCTAACATGCTCAACATCGTCCAGGCTACCTTCGATGCCTTATCCCAGCTGAAGTCACCTGCTACGGTGGCTGCGGAACGCGGCAAGGACCTGATGGATGTGACACCATATTGGGAACGGAGGAAAAATGGCTAAGAAAAAGTCAAATAATCTTCGAATCAAATTGGTGAAAAGCGGCATCGGCTATCCCGTCCGCACCAAACGAACACTCAAAGCACTCGGCTTCCATAATCTCAACCAGGTGGTTGAGCATGAAGACAATGAGGCTCTGCGCGGTATGCTGACAAAGGTCTCACATTTAATTGAGATCGTGTCGGACACTGAGGAGAAGTAAGCATGCAATTACATGATCTCAAACCGAACGAAGGCGCAAAAAAAGCGCGCAAGCGTGTAGGTCGGGGTACTGGTAGCGGCGCCGGCAAGACTGCTGGTCGCGGTACCAAAGGCCAAAACGCACGCAGTGGCGGCGGCGTGCGCCAGTATCACCAGGGCGGTAACCTGCCCTTCTTCCGCAAGCTGCCTTTCCTGCGTGGTGAGGGCTTTACCCCACGCAATCGCGTACGCTACGCGGAAGTCAACCTGGACTCACTGCAGGGCTTCAAGGCTGGTGACGAAATCACCCCTGAGAGCCTCAAAGCTATGGGATTGTTGAAAAGCAAGGATTTGCCTATCAAAATCATGGGTCGTGGTGATATCAACGTTGCCCTAAAAATCAAGGCTCACAAGGTGACTGAAGGCGCTCGTCAGAAGATTGAAAAAGCTGGCGGGACCATCGAAACACTGGCACTTTCGTAGCTCAGAGGAGATGAGTGATGAAACGATCATCCTGGCGTTACCTGTGGAAATCTGAGGATATCCGCAACAAGCTCTTGATTTCGCTGTTGCTGCTGGCAATTTTCCGCCTGGCAGCTAACATTCCAGTACCTGGCATCAACCGTGCTGCTGTTGCGGCACTGTCGCAGCAGACTGGAGCCGGTGGTAGCCTGGTGAACTTGCTTGACCTGCTTTCTGGCGGAGCTGTTTCCAGATTCTCTGTGCTTGCCATGGGTGTCTACCCGTATATCACCGCCCAAATTATCCTGCAACTGCTCACGCCGGTTATCCCCGCGTTAGAGCAAAAAATGAAGGATGACCCCCGCGAAGGTCGTATCTGGATGGAAAAATGGACCGTGATCCTGACCATTCCGATGGCGCTCCTTTCGGCTTTTGGGCAAATCAATATCTTCAATTCCATGTTAGGTGGCAGCACGGTCATTGAACAATGGGGCTTTTCTGGAGCTCAATTGTTGCCGACTCTTACTGCAATCATCAGCATGGTTGCGGGTACAATGTTTGGCATCTGGATTGGTCAGTTGATCTCTGAATATGGCTTGCGCAATCAGGGTTTGTCGTTGATAATTTTTGCGGGTATTGTCTCGCGTTTCCCGGTCACGATTGCCCAGATGTTCAACGCGAAGGAACCATGGTGGGTGTTTACGGTGGTACTGATCGTCTTTGTATTGACGATTTTGGCTATCGTATTTGTCCAGGGCGGACGGCGCAACATCCCGGTTTTGTTCCCTGGGCGGCGGATTGGCAACCGCATGTCGATGCCAGTGCGCAGTCAATTGCCGCTGATGGTTAACATGGCTGGCATGATTCCGATCATTTTTGCTCAGTCATTCCTGACCTTCCCGGCGATTCTGTCTTCATTCTTTATCAATGCCCAAACCAAATGGGTCAATAGCGCATCCAACTGGACCTACAACGCTTTTGGCGGCGAAAACTGGTGGTATCCAATCATGTTCTTCCTGCTGGTTGTCGCTTTTGCGTACTTCTACACCGATGTGCTCTTTGCGCAGCAGAATTATGGCGATAACCTGAAAAAACAGGGTGCCCAGATTCCGGGTGTGGTGCGCGGCAAGCCCACACAGGATTACCTGACCCGTGTTCAGCGGCGCATCACGCTCCCAGGCGCGTTTTTCCTGGGTTTGGTGGCAGTCTTACCCTACATCATGGGCTACTTCCTGCCAAAAGGCAGTGCGGGTGTGCAATTGATGCAGGCTTCAGGTCTGTTGATTGTCGTCGGCACCATCCGTGAGACGGTTGAATTGATTGAGACCGAACTGCGCATGCATGGCTACGATGATCGGCTGATCAACTAAGCCGGAGAGTAAAAAGATGAACAAGAAAGCTACTTACATTGTTATGCTGGGACCTCCGGGAGCCGGCAAAGGCACTCAGGCTAAGATCCTGGCAGCCAAGCTGGGTCTGGTACATGTTTCTACCGGAGATCTCTTCCGCGAGAATTTGAGCCAGGAGACCGAGCTGGGTAAGTTGGCTTCAAGTTACATGACCAAAGGCGAACTGGTGCCAGACGATGTGACCATCGCGATGGTACGGGAACGCCTTTCAAGACCGGATTGTGCCAAAGGAGCCGTGATGGATGGCTTCCCACGCACTCCGACACAGGCTGAAGCCTTTGAAACCCTTTTGGCTGAGATTGGTGGGAAGGTCAATTTTGCACCTTTCATCAGTGTGCCGAATGAAGTGCTGGTTGAGCGCCTGAGCGGTCGTTGGATGAGCCATGCAGGGCGTGTATATCACGCGCTCTACAACCCGCCCAAAGTTAAGTGGGTCGATGATGTAGACGGATCGCCCCTTTATCAGCGGGACGATGATAAACCTGAGACGGTCTTGCACCGCATAAATGTGTATTACGACCAGACATCCCCTCTGATTGATTTTTATCGTCAGGCAGGGACACTGATCGAGGTTGACGGCACACAGGAAATTGAGCAAGTCACAGAAGATTTGCTGAAAGCTGTGGCTTAGTGTTAGAAAGCAGAATTAATCTCAAGTCAGGCGCGGAAATCGCCCTGATGCGGGAAGCTGGTCGTTTGAATGCCCAGACCCTCGAAGCGGTTAAGGCTGAGATCAGACCAGGCGTTAGCACAGGTGAACTGAACGAGGTCGCGGAAAGTTTTCAGCGGGCTCATGGAGTTTACTCGCCCTTTAAGAATTATGACCCCGGAAACGGATTGCCCTTCCCAGGGAGTATCTGCACCAGCATCAATGAAGAAATGGTGCACGGCATTCCCAGCAAGCGCAAGCTGAAAGAAGGCGATATCATTTCGGTTGATTGCGGCACGGTTTACGAAGGTTTCGTCGGCGATTCGGCTTTCACAGTCGGCGTCGGTGAGATCTCAGCGCAAGCCCGGCAGTTGATCGATGTGACCCAAAAAACGCTGGAAATTGCCACGGCATTGATGGTGCCAGGTAATCGCAGCGGTGACGTTGGCTCGGCAATTGAAGCCTACGTGGAAGGCTTTGGCTTTCACAGCACGCACACCTACACCGGTCATGGTGTTGGACGCGATATGCACGAAAGCCCGCAGCTGACCAACTACGGTGTACCCGGGCAGGGATTTTTGCTGCGCGAAGGCATGACGATCGCGATTGAGCCGATGGTGCTGGTTGGCACACGGCACACGAAGACTTTGCGTAATCGATGGACTGTCGTATCAGTAGACGGTTCCTTGACGGCGCACCAGGAAAATACAATCGCAGTGACCAAGGAAGGTCCGCTGGTCTTGACCAGTTTGTAGCCAAACCTTGTCAATAGTGAACGATAAAGATATAATAGATTCTTTGCGGATAGAAAAAGGAGTAAGGACTGATGAAAGTATCAGCATCGATAAAAAAACGCTGTAACCAGTGCAAGATCGTCAAGAGAGACGGTCGGCTTTATGTTATTTGTACCAATACCCGCCACAAGCAGCGACAAGGATAAGGAATCATAATATGGCTCGTATAGAAGGTGTTGACCTCCCGCGCAATAAGCGCATTCAGATCGGTTTGCGGTATGTCTTCGGAATCGGACCAAGGACTGCGGATGCAATTCTGGCAGCAACTGGTGTCGATCCTGATATCCGGGTAAAAGATTTACCCGAAACCGAAGTGACAAAACTCCGTGATTTCATTGGACAGAACGTCAAGGTTGAAGGTGATCTGCGTCGGGAAGTTCAGATGAACATCAAGCGTTTGG
Organism: Anaerolineaceae bacterium UBA6133; assembly: GCA_002435825.1. Lineage (GTDB taxonomy): Bacteria > Chloroflexota > Anaerolineae > Anaerolineales > Anaerolineaceae > Mesolinea. The sequence goes on along the minus strand of DIVL01000042.1, from coordinate 34,150 downwards.
TAGAGATTGGCTGCTATCGGGGCTTACGCCACCGCCGAAATCTCCCCGTGCGCGGTCAGAATACCCGCACAAACGCTCGCACACGCAAGGGTCCCAAGCGCACAGTTGCTGGTCGTGGACGCCGTCGTGGAGCGACCAAGAAATAGTAATGAACTGAACAGCAAGCCTGGGATGGGGTTCCCTTTCTCCCCAGCGGCAACCTGAAGCTCTGCTGTGACAGACATGTAAAGATTTAGTGAGGAAGAATTATGGCAAAACAAGCACGTACAGCGCGGCGATCGACTACTTCGCGTAAGGTCAAGCGCCAGATTTCGACAGGACAGGTGCACGTCTTCGCGTCCTTCAATAACACCATCGTGACCATCACGGATATGCAAGGCAATACAATTTGCTGGGGCAGTTCCGGGACGGCTGGTTTTAAAGGATCACGAAAAAGCACCCCATTTGCTGCAAGATTGGCAGCCGAGCAAACCGTGAAGACAGCCCAGCAGATGGGTCTTCAGGAAGTAGAAATGTTTGTCAAGGGCCCTGGTCCTGGTCGGGAAGCTGCAATTCGTGCAGTCCAATCATTGGGTATTCGTGTGCGCATGATCACAGATCTGACGCCTGTAGCCCATAATGGCTGCCGACCTCCCAAGAAACGCCGCGTGTAAACAATAAAAAGGAAATTATTAAAATGGCAAGATATACAGAAGCAGTTTGTCGTTTGTGCCGCCGGGAAGGCGAGAAGTTGTTCCTCAAGGGAACGCGTTGTTATACTCCGAAATGCTCCTTTGAGAAACGCAGTTACGCCCCTGGCATGCATGGAAAAATGAACGCCGGTCGCCCTGGCCGCGAATCTGACTACGGTAAGCAGTTGCGCGCCAAGCAGAAGGTTCGCCGGGTATACGGGATTTACGAGCGCCAGTTCCGCCGATTTTACGGTCAGGCTCTGCGCATGCGTGGTCAGACTGGTCCAAACCTGTTGACCATCCTTGAAACCCGCCTGGACAACGTGGTCTATCGGCTTGGTTTTGCAGCCAGCCGCCCGCAGGCTCGCATCCTGGTAGCCCACGGTCACTTTTTGGTGAACGGTATCCGCGCTGACATCCATTCTTATGGTGTTAACGTCGATGATGTCATTACAGTGAAAGAAAAGTCCAAGGAAACGGTTTTCTTCAAGAATTTACGTGAAGAAGCCGAAGGACGCACTGTGCCAACCTGGTTGGCGCGCGACCTGACCAATCTTACTGGTCGGATGCTGCGCAACCCCGAACGTTCAGAAATTGATGGCAATCTCAACGAGCAGTTGGTTGTTGAGTACTACTCACGCTAATCTGAGGACTAGTTCAGTCTTTCTTAAACGTTAGGCTGGTTAGGGGTAACCGTGACAGGAAATATGGAAATGGTAATACCAAAAATTGAGCGGACTGAAGAGTCCCGCGACTATGGAAAATTTACGATCAGCCCGCTTGACCGCGGCTTCGGTGTCACCCTGGGAAATGCGCTGCGCCGGGCTCTGCTCTCTTCATTGAAGGGTGCAGCTGTCAGCTCAGTACGTATCACTGATGTGATGCACGAGTTCAGCACCATCAAAGGTGTGCGCGAAGATGTAATCCAGCTAATGCTGCAGATCAAACTGCTGCGCTTCAAATTGTACAACGTTGAAAGCGCCACCATCAGCCTGGATGTAAAGGGCGTAGGCACCATCACAGCGGCAGATTTACGCTGTCCTCCTGAGGTGGAAGTGGTCAATCCAGATCTCTACCTGTTCAGCATCAATGAAAACGATGCCCACGTGGAGATGGATCTGACGGTTGAGTCCGGCAGAGGGTATCTGCCTGCTGGCGACCGCGCGGACAGGCTGCCGATTGGTGTGCTGCCCGTGGACGCAATTTTCTCGCCAGTGCGGCGTGTAAATTGGAGCGTGGCAAACGCCCGCGTTGGTCAGAGCACCAACTTTGATCGTCTGCAGCTTGAAATCTGGACTGACGGCACGCTCTCCCCGGAGAAGGCGCTGATTGAATCATCTCAACGTCTGATGGAGCAATTGCTCATCATCAGCGGCACCAGTGAAGAATCGCTCGTGAAACCAATGATTCAGCCTGAGGTTGAGACGCCGCTTGTCAGCAAGGACGTCATCGAGACCCCAATCGAAGCCCTGGACCTGACCGTGAGAGTCTTCAACGCATTGAAGCGGACTGGTATCACCACGGTTGGTGATGTGTTGGATCTGCTGGACAAAGGTGAAAGCGCCATGCTGTCCATCCGAAATTTCGGTGACAAAAGTTTGACAGAGCTCAAAGAAGCCATGGTCGAAAAAGGCTATTTGGAAAAAGAAGAAGTGGAGTAAGAGGATATGCGGCATCAAGTTAAAGGATACCGGCTTAACAAGAGTATGGGTCATCGTACTTCCATGCGGAAGACCATGATCAAACAACTGTTTGAGCACGAAAAAATTCAAACCACACTGGCTAAGGCAAAGTCCATTCAGCCAGATGCTGAAAAGTTGATCACGCTGGCACGCAACGCGCAAAAAGGCGACGACATCCTGAAGATGAACGCACGCCGGCAGGCTGCAGCCAGCCTTGGCAACAACAGCGGCGAAATTGTAAAGAAATTGTTCGATGACATCGCTCCGCGTTTTGCCACCCGCAAGGGCGGCTACACGCGTCTGCTCAAACTTGGTCCCAGGCTCGGCGACAACGCTGAGATGGTGCTGCTTGAGCTGGTGAGCGAGTAGACAACCGAGTAGAAAGTATAGCCTTTCACGAGAAAGCGAAAGGCATGGCACATTACAAACTTATCCTCGCTTACGACGGCACGAATTACAACGGCTTTCAAAGGCAGGCAATCAAAATCAGCGTCCAGGCGACCTTCGAGGAAGCACTGCGCCGGCTGGGTTGGCAGGGCAGGGCGATCATGCCCTCTGGGCGCACCGACAGCGGTGTGCATGCCAGGGGACAGGTGATCAGTTTCAATTTGGACTGGAAACACCCCGACAGTGACCTGCAAAACGCTTTAAACGCCTTTTTGCCGGCAGATATTGCGGTGCAGAGCGTGACACAGGTGGCAGCGGAATTTCATCCCCGCTACGACGCGCTTAGCCGCAAGTACCGCTATCAGCTCTACTGGCAATCCGCGCGCGACCCCCTGCGAGACAGGTTTGCTTGGCGGCTCGAGCGCAAGCCGGAGCGCCTGCGAATGCAAGCAGCGGCAAACGACCTGCTCGGCGAGCACGATTTCATCGCTTTCGGCAAAGCACTGAAAGAAGGCGCCACCACTACCCGGCGGATTTTTTCGGCGGATTGGGTGGATGAGGAAGACGGCATGAGCTTTACAATTGTAGGCAATGCTTTCCTCTATCACATGGTGCGGCGGATCGTGTACGTTTTGGTCAGGATTGGGCTTGGCGATTTGCCAATCGAGACTGTGCGGCTGGGGCTTGAAAGCGGTAGTACGGGCATCGTCAGTCTGGCACCTGCCCGCGGTCTGAGTTTGGAAGCAGTGACCTTTAACGAGGATAAATAGAAGATTGTTTGCCCAGCCTGCAAGGCCGGGTATGTATTTTGAAAACGGAGAAGTAAAAGTGGAAAAAACATACATTCCTAAAGGAAATATGATTGGAGAGTGGTATCTGGTGGATGCCTCCGGTCAGACCCTTGGTCGTTTGGCGACCAAAATTGCAGGGTTGTTAATTGGCAAACATCGCCCGGATTACACCCCCGGTGTGGTTCTTGAAGATCACGTGGTAGTTATTAATGCTGCCCAGATCAGCGTCAACCAAACCCGTGTGGAAGAAAAAAAGTATTATAGTCACTCCGGTTATCCCGGTGGTCTGAAAGAAGTGGATTATCAACGCCAGTTGGAAACCCATCCGGACCGCATTATTCGCTTCGCGGTGCGCGGCATGCTGCCCAAGAACCGCCTGACAGCGCGTTATCTTGACAATCTGAAAATTTATGCTGGCTCAGAACACCCCCACCAGGGTCAAAACCCCCAGCCTATTTTTGAAAAGTAGTAAAGAGGAATTATGACACAATACATAGAAGCAGTTGGACGACGCAAGCAAAGTACTGCCCGTGTGCGGATTTATCCCGGCAGCGGCACTTTCACTGTCAATGACAAACCCCTGACCGATTACTTCCCGCGGGCTGGCGATATACCTGCGATCCTGAACGCGATCGAAGTCACTGGTCAAAGCGTATCCGCCTTTGATGTCACCGTCAAGGTGCAGGGTGGCGGCGTTAGCGGTCAGCGTGACGCGGTCAAACTCGGTCTGGCACGTGCACTCCTCAGCGCAGATGAGAGCGTACGCCCTGCCTTACGCGCCGGAGGTTTGCTGACGCGTGATGCCCGTGTTAAGGAACGCAAGAAGCCAGGTCTCAAGCGCGCCCGCAAGGCCCCGACCTACACCAAGCGTTAGGTTTAGTTCCCACCTGCCAGCTTGCTGGTATGTTGGAATCGGGTAATGTTACAATTAAAAGGCTGCCCAGCTAAACTTGGGCAGCCTTTGCATGTTTATTGAGGAAGCTAATTTGATGACTGGACGAGGAATAACGATTGTTGGATTAGGACCTGCAGGGGCAGAGTACTTAACCCGTGAAGCCTGGGCTCACCTCGAGCAGTGCGGTGAGATCTGGCTGCGGACGAAGTTCCACCCGGCTGTAGCTGGATTGCCGGAAGGCTTGCAGGTGCGGAGTTTTGACGAGATCTACGATTCCAGGGATGATATTGGCGAAGTCCTCGAGACAATCGTTCAACAGGTTATGGAGCTGGGCAGGCGTGAGCAAGGGGTGACGTACGGCGTGCCAGGCAGTCCGTTTGTGGCAGAGGAAACCGTCAGTGAGATTATGAAGGCGGTCGAAGGCAGTGGATTGCCGATCCGCCTGATAGATGGCGTCAGCTTTATCGAACCGGTATGTTCCGCGCTTGGGATAGACCCGCACCCGCAGATGGTGCTGGCAGACGCGCTGCACCTGGCGCGCCTTGAAGTTCCTTCCTTTCCCCCAACCATCCCGGCAATCATCTCGCAGTTGGACAGCAGCTTTGAAGCCAGCGAGCTCAAGCTGACTTTGATGGCAAACTATCCCCAGGAGCACCCCGTGATGCTGGTGCACAACGCCGGCACGTCGGACGAGATCGTCGAGAAGTTAGCGCTTTATGAGATTGACCAGTCCGTTCACCTGGGCATGCTGAGCTGCCTGTACCTGCCGCCCTTAGGTCAAGGCACGTCGTTTGAAGATTTCCAGCAGATCATTGCGCGTTTGCGGCGCTATGACGGCTGCCCCTGGGACCGTGAACAGACCCATCTGAGCTTGCGCCCCTACCTGCTGGAGGAGGCGTATGAGGTCCTGGAAGCCCTGGACCAGGAAGACAGTCAGCACCTGCGCGAGGAACTGGGCGATCTACTGCTGCAGATCGGTTTGCATGCCCAAATCGCGACTGAGGACGAGGATTTCCTGATGAGTGAAGTGCTGCAGGGGATCAATGCCAAACTGATCCGGCGGCATCCGCATGTTTTTTCGGATATGGATGCGGATTCAGTGGAGAAAGTGCTCACCAATTGGGAAAAGATCAAGGCGGATGAGCGCAAAAACAACGGTGAGAGCCAAAAGGGCATGCTGGAAGGCATTCCACTCAGCCTGCCGGCGCTTTCACAGGCGAATCAAATCCAACGCCGCGCGAAACGCGTTGGGTTTGACTGGCAGACTATTGAACCCGTCATCGCCAAGGTGCACGAGGAATTGGGCGAACTGCGCGATGCCCAAACTGGTGAAGAGAGACAGGCTGAAGCCGGAGATGTTCTGTTTGCGGTGGTAAACTTGGTGCGCTGGCTGAAGGTGGACCCCGAAATCGCCCTGCGCGAAACGAACCTGCGCTTTCGCAAGCGCTTTGCCTACATCGAAAAACAAGCAGCAGAGCAGGGTAAGAGCGTTGACCAGTTGAGCTTTGAGGAAATGGACCAGCTTTGGGAAGCAGCCAAGGTGACTTTTAAGCATGAAGCCAATGAGGACTCAGGGCGTGGATAATCCTGAAGAACTCCACAAGCCAGTGGATGTGAGCGGCGGTGGGAGTGCCCAGGCGGGGCGGCAGATAGCACGCGCTGCCGGGATCGTAATGATTGCTTATGTGCTCAGCACGGTGGTAGGTATTGTGCGCGGCATGGTGGTTTCGCATGCTTTTGGCACCAGTGTTTCCCTGGATTCGTTCAACGCTGCCAATCGCGTAACCGAGCTGCTCTTCAACCTGACGGCTGGAGGCGCTTTGGGGTCGGCGTTTATCCCGATGTTCACAGGTTTCCTGACGCGCAAGGATCAAAAAGGCGCCTGGAGACTGGCTTCGGGGGTGGTCAACTCGGTGTTGATTGTCCTGGTTTTGGTTTCGACCCTGATGTGGATTTTTGCGCCATTCCTGGTGGAGCGTGGATTGTTCGCGCTTGTGCCAGATTCCAGCGCGGCGCAGGTGGCTGAGACGGCTCGCCTGCTGCGCATCATGCTGCCTACGGTGATCATTTTCGGGATCAGCGGCTTGGTGATGGGCATGCTGAACGCGCACCAGGTCTTCCTTTGGCCTGCGCTGGCACCAGCAGCTTATTCTTTTGGCATCATCCTGGGGGTCTGGCTGCTGCCAGCCTCCTGGGGGATCCAGCGCCTGGCGATCGGCACCGTGATAGGCGCGGCCGGGCATTTGTTATTACAACTGCCGATGCTTTTCCGCCTGCCTGCCCGCAAGTACGAACTGGCGGCTGGCTTCAGGGATGGACCGGTGCGCAAAGTGTTGCGTTTGATGCTGCCGCGGATTTTCGGGGCTGGCATTGTGCAGTTGAATTTTGTGGCGAACACCATCATCAGTCTCTCGCTCGGAGCAGGATCGGCAAGCGCGCTAACCTGGGCATTCACGCTGATGCTGATGCCCCAGGCAGCGATTGCGCAGTCGGCTGGAACTGCCTCACTGCCGACGCTCTCGGCGCAGTTGGAGCTGGGAAAATCTGACGATTTTCGCCAGACGCTGTCAAGCATTGTTCGGGTTATGCTCCTGCTGGCGCTGCCCGCGACAGTAGGGCTGGTCTTGCTGCGCGTGCCTTTGGTGCGGGTTTTGTACGAGCGCGGCAGTTTCGACGCCACCTCCACCCAGATGGTTGCCTGGGCGCTGCTCTGGTATACGCTGGGGCTAACCGGGCACAGCCTGGTGGAAGTGCTGAGCCGCGCGTTTTACGCCATGCACGATACCAAAACTCCAGTGTTTGTTGGGGTCGCGGCAATGACGGGCAACATTCTACTTTCGTTTTTCTTCTCGCGTCTCTTCAACCAGATCGGCTGGCTGCCTCTGGGAGGGCTGGCGCTGGCGAATACCGTGGCAACCGCAGTGGAATGCGTGGTTTTGTTGGCAATCATGAGGCGGCGTTTACACGGCATGGGCGGTAACCAAATCCTGCGGACGGGGGCTTTGGCTCTGGCAGGCAGCACCGTGATGGGCTTGGTGCTGTTTGGATGGATGACACTCTTCGGGGACATGAACAAATTCCTGGTGTTGGCTGTGGGTGTGGTTTTGGGGGTGGTGGTTTACGCGGTGATGCTGTGGCTGTTGAAAGTGCCGGAGGCAGGCGCGATCACGCGTAAAATCAAAGGTAAGCTTGCCGAAAAGGGCTGAAAGTATTGCAAGATCTGACCAGTTGGTCATTGTTAGCAAAACGAAGGTTAATCTCCCCTTTTATTTCATTCACGAATTAACAAACCTCAGGTTAAGTGAGGATGTTGAAAAATTTGTTGCCGGTTATGCTCTTGGGATCGTTTGCCTGGATTGAATTGTCACTTGATGGATAAGAATTGGGTCAACTCCAAACCATAACCCACTGCACAATGAGGGCAATCGTCACCCCAAAAACCACGCCTGCGATGGCTTCACCGGGGGTGTGACCGATAATTTCCCGCAGGTAGGAAACCTCTTCCTCCTCCAGTTTCTTCGTATGCAGCAGCTCGCGCACGATCTGGTTAATGCGTTCCGCATGGAAGCCCGCTTGCCGGCGGACACCGGTTGCATCATAGACTGTGATGGCAGTAACCGCGATAGCCAGGGCAAAAATCGGGCTGCCCCAGCCGACGTTCAGACCTATGGAAGTCGTGACGGCGGTCATCAGCGCGGAGTGCGAAGAGGGCATGCCTCCAGCGCTCAAAAGAAGCGTCCAGTCCCAGCGTTTGTGGCGCAGGTACTCGACTGGCACTTTGATCAGCTGTCCCAGGATCCAGCCGAGCATGGTTGAGATTCCAACCGGATTAGTAAAGAAATCGAGAACACTCACCCAGGCTCACTATCCGTTGTTGCAGTGGTCGAGGAAAGCGCTTCCACGCGCAATTGTGCGTTCTCAAGTAATTGGCTGCAGAGGTCGCTCAGGCGTTTGCCTTCTTCGTAGAGCTTCAGGGCTTCCTCCAGCGGCAGTTCAGTGTTTTCGAGCTGGGTGATGATCTGCTGCAGTGAGGCAAAGGCGGTTTCAAAACTGGGGCTTGGTTGGTCGGTCATGGGGTATCTCCTGAGATGGTTGCGGCGATTTTGCCATCGCTCAACTGGATCTGGATGGATTGATTTGGGCTGGTCTGACTGCGGCGTGAAATCAGCTGGTGGGTTTGGGCGTCGCTGACGATGGCAAAGCCGCGCCGCAGCACTGCCAATGGGCTGACGCTTTCGAGGCGGGCAACCTGGTTTTGCAGTTTGAGCTGATGCTGGGCGAGGTAGTGGCTCATGGCACGCTCCAGGCGTTCGCGCGTCTCATCCTGGAATTGGAGGTAGGTGCGCACGCGCTGGGCGGGAGAATGACGCTGCAGGCGATTTTCTGCCAGCAGGAGGTCCTGGCGCAGGATCGCCAGCTTGTTTTTGAGGTTGAGAGCGAGATTTTGCTGGATATTGCGAAGTTCAGCAGCCAGGTCAGCACTGGTGATCGGGGTGGCAAGCTCGGCTGCGGCTGTGGGGGTGGGGGCGCGCAGGTCAGCCGCGAAATCGGCGATGGTGAAGTCTGTTTCGTGCCCCACGCCCGAGATAACCGGCACATGCGCGGCGCGGATGGCGTAGGCGACAGCTTCGTCGTTGAAGGACCACAGGTCCTCGATCGAACCGCCACCGCGCGCCAGGATGATCAGATCCAGATCGGGCAGGGTTTTGAGGGATTGGAAGGCGCTGACGATGCCGGCTGGGGCTTCGGCACCCTGCACTGGGGTCGGGGCAAGCGTAACGCGCGCCAGGGGCAGGCGCCGGCGCAGGGTGTTCAGGATATCCTGCAGGGCAGCCCCGCTGGCGGAGGTGATGACGCCGATATGGCGCGGGAATTGCGGCAAAGGGCGTTTCAGCTCGGGGGCAAAGAGCCCTTCCGCTGCGAGGCGCGCTTTCAGGCGCAAATATTCCTGGTACAGCTGACCTTCTCCCACCGGCTGCATTTCATCGACGTAGAGCTGCACCTGCCCGCCGGCAGGATAGAAGCTCATGGCGCCGTGGGCTTCCACGCTCTGCCCGTCCTTGGGGTTGAAACGCAGGCGGAAGGTTTGGCCTTTCCACATCACGCAGCGCAGCTGCGCTTCGTTATCTTTGAGGGTGAAGTAAAGGTGACCCGAACGCGGCTGGCTGAAGTTGGAAATTTCTCCCCGAACCCAGACATCGCGCAGGATTTCGTCGGTCTCGAGCACCTCGCGCAGGTAGTTGGTAAGAGTGGTGACGGTGAAGACCATCGGTTGGAGCGGCGGAAAGTCGAATTCGAGCATGGGTTAAAGTATAAGCGATTTGGAAGAGTAAACGAGGTTTTTTGTGTGATGTTAAGGTTTGCGAAAACCCAACAATGTTAATTGTCGGCAGCCTTCGGGTTGTCGGAGTGAGCCCGCTCAAAGATTCTGAGGGACTAACGGCTGCTGGCAGTCTCATTACCCTGACGGGCACTTTGTCCGACCTACAAGCCTGCCATAAAAAATTGATCGTTGGTGGGAATCTGCCCTTTTAGCGGACTCCGCCAATTTATTCTGGTCCTATTTCGTAGGGCGAAATTGAGGGCACATTGAACAATGTGATGTGCGAACGTATCGTGCCCTCAATTCGCCGTCGACGATGACCCGAGTGGCTAGGCTTGTTGATTGTAAATAATCGATGGCGTGATGTCGGAGTGAGCCTGCGTAAGGCCATCACTATTCCAGCATCGAATGGCAGTCTCATTACCCTGACGGGCACTTTGTCCGACCTACAAGCCTGCCATAAAAATTGATCGTGGGTGGGAATCTGCCCTTCTTGGCGCACTCCGCCAATTTATTCTGGTCCTATTTCGTAGGGCGAAATTGAGGGCACATTGAACAATGTGATGTGCGAACGTATCGTGCCCTCAATTCGCCGTCGACGATGATCCGAGTGGCTAGGCTTGTTGATTGTAAATAATCGATGGCGTGATGTCGGAGTGAGCCTGCGTAAGGCCATCACTATTCCAGCATCGAATGGCAGTCTCATTACCCTGACGGGCACTTTGTCCGACCTACGAATTTTTTTTCTGCTATTTAATGGGTTCATTATACAGACTGTGATTTTAGGGTGTGCATTGATTATCGAAACCTGATCCCTTTCATGTACAATACAGTAGTATTCACAATTCTGCGGAGAAAGACGATGATGGTCACGAGAGTCAGTTTCAGGCACAGCTTCTTTTCGTTATTAATGGTGATCCTGATTGCCAGTTCCTGTGTTGCACCAGTGGTGAGTGTTGGGGGTAAGCTCCAGGTGAGCGCGAAACACCCGGAAACGGGCATTCAGCAAGGGCAGGTCTTCGATTTGGAGCTTAAGCTTTCCAATCCAGACACCCTCAATGCCACGGTGCAGGAAATCCGCTTTGAATCCAATTTTTTCGAATGGGCAAGCTACGAGGGCTCCATCCCGCCTCTGAGCATGGAAACGCAGGCGAATGGGGATGGAGTCATTAAGCTGGATTTGACTATCGCGCCTACTGGGGTTGAGGACTTTGTTTTCCGCTTCAGAGCCAATAAGAGCGGTGAGGTGCTGGGAAACTGGCAAGTGGTTTCAGGTTCAGTGATAACCGCCATCGAAACACAGATGAAAATTGCCGGCACCACCCCAACAGGTTGGGAACCGGGCGTCTCTCCGGAAGAGCAGGCTCCTGACCTTGGGGCTATTCCCTACCAGACGGTGGTGCAGATCACCGCGTTTGTGGATATCGATGGTGAAGCCGTTCCGCGCTGGACTGGTTCGGGAACTATCATCAGTTCGGATGGACTGATCCTGACCAATGATCACGTTGTCAGCTCAACCAGGTTCGAAGAGGTCGTGGCGCTGCTTGTCTCGCTGACCGTTGCCCAGGACCAGCCGCCCGTGGATAGCTACTTCGCTCACGTGGTTCAAGCGGACGCTTTGCTGGATCTGGCGGTGATTAAGCCAGCCTGGGATTTGGAAGGAAACCCGCTGGATTACAGCCAGCTCAAACTCCCATTTGTGCCACTTGGCGACTCGGATACCCTCGATCTGGGTGAGTCGATTGTGATTCTCGGATATCCAGTTATCGGCGGCGGGACGATCACGCTCACCCGGGGCGAGGTCAGCGGCTTTACTGCCGAGGAGCCATTTGGCAACCGTGCTTTCATCAAGACCAGCGGAACAATTGCCGGTGGGAATTCAGGTGGACTGGCGGTTGACTCGCTGGGGCAAATTATTGGCATCCCGACCCAGTTAGGCTACGGAGAGGCTTCGCTGGATATCGTCGATTGCCGACCCGTGCGCGATACCAACCGCGATGGCTATATTGACGATAACGACGATTGTGTGCCAACGGGCGGGTTTATCAACGCTCTGCGCCCGATCAACCTTGCCCTGGAGATGATTAAGGCCGCCAAGAGGGGTGAAGTGGCTATCAGCAGCGGGGAAGACCAAAACCTGGCTTATCACGGCGCGGGAGAGGTGGTTTTTGAAGATGATTTTTCAGATGCCGGCAGCGGTTGGTTGAGCAATTCCGATGAAGATGGACGGCGGGCTTACGAAAATGGCGAATACACGATTGAAGTGATCTCGCCGATGTATTGGTACTGGTCGGATCAGTATTTCGCTTATGATGCCCTGATGGCTGAGGTAGATGTGCGCGTGGTAAAGTCGGCAGGGGATGCGGACTACGGATTTATCTGCGGTCTGCAGGATGACCAGAACTTCACCGCGCTTGAGATCAGCGAGGATGGTTACTTCATAATCTGGAAGCAGGTGGGTGATGATTTTATTACGCTGATCGATTGGACCTACAGCGAACAATTGGTCGGGTCTGGTCCTTACCGCCTGGCAGCTCAATGCAGCCGTGAAAAACTACTGCTGGCGGTGGATGGCGTCTTGCTCGGGGAAGTCCGGGATCCGGATTTTAAACCAGGCAGCTTTGGCATGATAGCTGGCACATTTGAAACCGGCGGTTTTAAGGTCGCCTTTGATAACCTGATCATCATGATACCATGAGGTGGAAAATGCGCATGAAAACATTGATAATGCATCACCTGGTGAAGGGCGAAGACCTCAATCACCACCACACTTTATTTGCGGGAAGAGGCGCGGAGTGGATGGTGGAGGCGGGATTTATCGCCGCGGCTGATCTGCTGCCGCCGCATTACGTGCTCTGCCTCAAGATCCATGGGATGACCTTCCAGCGACCGGTAAGACCGGGCGAAGTGGTTCGTTTTGACTCGAAAATCGTGCAAACCGGGCGGTCGCGCCTGATCGCGTATGTGCGGGCAACCACCAAAGAAGAACTGACGGTGGACGGTTTTCTGACTTTTGTGTACGTGGATGATCACGGCAAGTCACGCCCGCATGGAATTACCATTGAGGCGGAGACGCCCGAAGAGATTGAACTGCAAGAACAAGCCAGCAAGCTATAGGAAGAAATCTTTCAGATTCCCCTGCGGTTGGCTTCAGACTGATCAAATTATTCCTGGAGTGAATTACTCTTCAATCGAGATCGCGGGTATTACACTGAAGGTGATTGCTTCGTTTTGCAGGTCCTGGAAGATTCTATAATTGATGAGATTCTGTGCCTTCACAAAAAGGCTGTGATCAGGGGAGGTCACAAAATACACAATTTCAAAAACAAGCCCCATCCGTAGCAAACGATTGAAAGTGGGCTCGCGAAAAACGCACGTTTTCGAGCCCCTGGAAGGCATCCTCAATCAATTGAGGAATGATGGCGAGTTTTTTGGCAGACGTGTTGTGGGCGATTTGGATGGTGAACGAAACACGTCTTTCCTGCATCCGGCTGAAATTCTACAGAGGGGCTTTCAGCAGCTCGGAGTTGGAAATCGATAGTTCTTCCCCGGAGAGGTTGCGAATTCTGGTGGATTTCAGGTCAATCCGCTCAACGGTCCCGCTAAAATTACCCGTTTTGATTGAGTCGCCAGGTTCAAAGGGTTTGTCGAGGTGGATGGTCAGGCTGGAGAGTAAGTCGGCAACCAGGCTCTGGGCTGCGAGACCGATGGCAATACCGCTGATACCCAGGCTGGTGATAATGCCGGTAATATCAAAGTTAGGGATGCTTTGGATGATGACAAGTACCACTATTAGCCAAATCAGGATGCGGGCGATAATGGCAATCCCGCGCAGCGTGGTCCGGCGGGTATAGTCGTCGTCAGGAAATTTGGCGATTTGCTGGTCAGTCCAGTGGTCGACGCCCAGGTCAGCCCAGCGACCGGCTTGAACGGTGAGCAGAGCAATCAGCAGGACTCTCAGCAAGGTGTTGACCGGCTCAGAAATTTCAAGGAAACGGGACGCAATCCAAATCGCCGCGATCAGATCGGCTGGCAGCATGATCTGGCTGAGCAGTCGCGTGAGAAGCCCGGGGTTGGGGTCGTCTTTTGCTTTTTTGCGGAAGACTGTCCTCACAAGCAGGATGAAGACCACGATTACCGTGAAAACCAATAAAGCCTGCAGCCAGCGTAAGAAAGAGTTACCAAGAAAGATCGTATCCATGTAGATAATTGTAACAGCAAGTAAATCAATTTCCACGCAGTTAGCACACGTTGGGTGGTAGACAGATTTACAGATGCATTCATGCCCATTGTTTGCCGTATAATTGACCAAAATAAGCTTAATTTACAGGACGATTTTATGGGCAGACAGGAAGCAAAAACAGAATATTTGGTCAAGTATCATTACCCGCGCCACCAATTTCGGCGGGGGTTTCTACGCGGTGGAATTAACTTACTGGCGAAAATTTTAGCAGACTATGAAGTCTATGGCACTGAGAACCTGCCCAAGAAAGGCCCCCTGCTGATCGTGGGAAACCATTTCCATTTTCTCGACACGATCGGTCCAATTCACAGCACCAGGTACCCCATGGAATTTATCGGCGATGCCGAAATGCCGAACGCGCCGCTGAGCATGAAGCTCTTCCCGCGTCTTTGGGACACGCTGCGCATCCTGCAGGGCACGCCAAACCTGGCAGCCATGCGCGCGGCTGAAGCGGTGTTGGAGCAGGACGGCATCCTGGGGATCTTCCCGGAGGGTCACGTTCACAAACCCCCATTGGGCACTCCGCTTCCAGGAGCGGCTTTCATGGCGCTGCGCCTGGGCGTGCCGATCCTTCCAATTGGCACCTTTAGCGAGGATGATTGGAATATCTTTGGCACCCTGAGGAAAAACCGGCGCAAAGCCCGCGTGGTAACACGGATTGGCGAGCCTTTTGGTCCGCTGGCTATCGGCGAACCCGGCAAGTTGCCCGGGCGGGTTGAAGTCAAGGCTGCAGGGCAGGCGATCATGGAGAAAATTGCCGCGTTGCTTCCCATTTCAGCCCGAGGTCCCTATACAATGGAACTTTCCTGAAATTCATCCGGGGTTAATAGAATTTCAACAATGGACTGTTATCATACAAGCATTATTAAACAGCTACGGGCTGGAATGGATTAATGATGGATTATAAGGATTATTACAACACGCTGGGTGTCAGCAAGACCGCTACTGAGGGCGAGATCAAAACCGCCTATCGCAAATTGGCGCGGCGCTATCACCCTGACGTGAACAAAGACCCACAGGCAGAGGATAAGTTCAAGGAAGTGAACGAAGCCTACCAGGTGCTTTCGGACCCGGAAAAGCGCAAGAAGTATGACCAGTTTGGCTCAGAATGGCAGCGCTATCAGTCCTCCGGCGGTCAGCCGGATGGGTTTGACTGGGGCAGATGGCAGCAGGCGCCGCAAGGCGGTCAGCCAGGCTATCGCACCGTGTCGCAGGAAGAGTTCGACGACATGTTTGGGGGTCTTGGCGGCTTCTCGGATTTCTTTAACACCCTTTTTGGGCAAGGCGGATTCAGCGCTGGATCTTCTTACAGCCGCAGTCGACCTGTTTCGCGTACCGCGCAGAGAGCTCAGCCGATGGAGCATGAAGTAGAGATCACTCTGGAAGAAGCTTACACCGGCACAACACGCATGCTGCAGTTTGAGGGCGGCAGAAAAATTGAGGCCAGCATCCCGAAAGGGGTTCGCACTGGTTCCAAAGTGCGCCTGAGCAAGCAGGCGGCTGGGGCGGATCTGTTTTTGAAGATAAAAGTGTTACCGCACAGGAGCTTCACGCGTAAGGGAGATGATCTAAACGTCACGGTGCCGGTGGACCTTTACACAGCCATCCTGGGCGGCGAAGTCAGTGTGGACACACTGGGCAAGCCTGTCCGCCTGACCATCCCGGAAGGGACAGACAGCGGGAAAACCATGCGTCTCAAAGGGCTTGGAATGCCAAAACTCAAAAATCCGAGCGACCATGGCGACCTCTACGCGCGCATCGAAGTGCACTTGCCCGCTCACCTGACGCCTGCAGAAAAAGAAAAATTCCGCGATATTCGCAATATGCGGCATGCTTAGCCCAAGCTTCTAAATGAAGCATAGGGCAGATTTCTTGCGAGTATAATGTGAAGATTATCGATTGCTATGACTGAATCATTTCGAAGAAATATCACTGTGTATGCCGGATCGGCTGACAACCTGAAGCAGGTCTATTTAGACGCTGCCTGGATGCTGGGGGAGACCTTGGCAAAGCAGGGTCGTACGCTGGTATATGGGGCTGGGAAAACCGGTCTGATGGGCGCAGTCGCTGATGGTGCGTTGGCGTCGGGGGGAAGGACGGTTGGGGTCATCAGTGATGGGCTAAACCTGCCTCACCTGGCGCATGCCGGCTTGAGCGAGTTGGAAATACTGCCGGATATCCATGCGCGGCAGGCACGCATGACCCACTTAGCAGATGGTATGATCGCTCTGCCTGGCGGGTTTGGCACCTTTGCTGAGCTGTTTGAGGCGCTCACCTGGGCGCAACTCAGCTTGCACAACAAGCCGGTCGGGCTGCTGAATGTGCAAGGGTATTTCGATCCTCTGGTTGCCTTGATCGAGGAGGCTATTGCGGAAAATTACATTTACGCTGAGCATCGGCGCTTCTTTTTTGTGGCTGATGACCCTGCCACGCTGCTGGCATTACTGGACGGTTTTACCCCATTCGATGGAATAAATCGTTGGATGGAACGTCCATGACACCTGTTAAAACGCTGCTGATCGATCTTGACGACACGACTTACCCGACCTCGGTTGGTGTGTGGCCAATCCTGACAGAGCGGGTCTTCCAGTACATGCACGAGGTTGTGGGAATTCCGGAAAAAGAGATTCCCGAAAAAAGAGAGCGTCTTTTTTTGGAGCACGGCACGACGATGCGCGGTTTAAATATTGAATATGGGATCGATGTTCAGGATTATCTTGAATATGTTCACGAAGTTGACTTGTCGGAAATAATCCAGCCCGATAGCCAGCTCATGTCGGCGTTGCGTTCCTTGCCGCAGAAAAAATGGATTTTCACGAACGCCAGCCAGAAGCATGCAAACAATGTGCTTGGGCGGTTGGGTATTGCAGAGCTGTTCGAGGGCGTGATCGATGTGATGGATACTGAGCCGTGGTGCAAGCCGCATCCTGAGGCTTTTGAGATCGCGCTGAAGCTGGCAGGCGCACCGCAACCAGAGGAAACCTTGTTTGTCGACGACCTCGAGATGAACCTGGATGCTGCCAGAGCCCTTGGGATTCAAACACTGCGTGTATCTTTTGAGATGATAGAGTCGAAACATCCCGTCATCAAGAGTCTGACAGAGCTGCCGCACTTTTTGTCAAATATTGGAATTAGAAGAATTGAAGAACTGCCGTCATAAAACGGTCGGTTAAATGGAGTTGTAATGGAAAATAGAGTTGTTCGTTCATGTTCACTGGTCTTTGTAGTTGTCATATTGCTGGCAGGTTCCTTTGCTCTCGGTTTTGGCGCTGCCAGTGTACTTCCAGAAAACCCAATCCGGCAGGCATTGGGCTACGACACCTGCCCGACGCTCGTCCCACAGCCTGAAGGCATCCAGCTGCCGACTGAGACCGACCAACCGCAAGTTGAGGGTGGGCTAACGCCTGCTCCAACCCCCACCAGTTATTGCCTGGAGTATACCAGCGCTTCCACGCCGGAAGAACTGAAGAGTCTCTTTGATCCCTTCTGGGAGAGCTGGAGATTGCTGCACGAGAACTTTGTTGACCAACCATTGGATGATGTAGCCTTAATGCGCGGCGCCATTGAGGGTATGCTGGCAGCTACTGGCGACAAGCACACCTCCTATATGAATCCGGAGCAATTCAAACAGGCGAACACTGAGATGTCTGGTGAATACACCGGCATTGGCGCCTGGGTGGACACCAGTGGTGATTACGTGGAAATTATCTCGCCGATGAAAGGCTCCCCAGCTGAAGCCGCAGGCTTACAAGCTCAGGACCTGGTGCTCGCAATTAACGGCGAGGACCTTACTGGCATTCCCGGGGACCTGGTTTTGCAGAGGATTTTGGGTCCTGCGGGCGTTACGATTGTGCTGACCATCCGACGCGGTGAGGAGACCTTTGACGTTCCGATTACTCGTGCCGTGATCCAAATCCCGGTGGTGGAGTACGAGATGCGTGAGGACGGCGTTGGATACATAGCGCTGTATACCTTCAATGAGCTGGCTACGGATAAAATGCGGGCAGCCCTGAAGGACTTGTTGTCACAAAACCCCAAAGGCATCGTTTTTGACCTGCGCGGTAACGGCGGAGGCTATCTTGTGACTGCTGTTGAGGTCACTTCGGAATTCCTGAAAGATGGTGTGGTGCTGTACGAGGAATATGGCGACGGCACGCGCGACGCTTATCCGGTAAAGAAGGGCGGTCTGGCAGCGGAGATCCCGCTGGTGGTTTTGATTGACGAGGGGTCGGCTTCGGCTTCTGAGATCACCGCTGGCGCGCTGCAGGATTATGGACGGGCGAAATTGGTCGGGATGACCAGCTATGGCAAGGGCTCAGTACAAAACTGGATTTCCCTCCGTACTGAGGCTGGCGGCGTACGCATTACGATCGCCCGCTGGCTGACCCCCAACGGCAATCAGATTGACAGCATCGGCCTGACGCCGGACCTGGTGGTGGAATACACCCAGGAAGATTACGATGCCGGCCGCGATCCGCAACTGGATGCTGCTGTGGAACTGTTGCTCAGCGAATTGCCTTAAAAACTTTATGATTTTGTCAGAAACATTTAGCGAAAACGGAGAATACTATGTACTTTGAATATTTAATCTATATGATCCCTGGACTTTTACTGAGCCTTTATGCTCAGTCTAAGGTCAAATCTGCCTACAGCAAGTGGAGCCAGGTGCGCAATTATCATAACCTGACTGGTTTCGACACTGCTGAGCAGCTCAAGCCGCGTGTGGGGCTTGAAAATGTGAAGGTCACCCGCACCAAGGGCACCTTAACGGATCACTATGACCCGCGCAACGACACCCTGGCACTCTCGCAGGGCGTGGCAGATCAGCCCTCAGTGGCGGCAATGGCGATCACGGCGCACGAACTTGGGCATGCGATGCAGGACAAAACCAGTTACGGTCCGATGCGCCTGCGTAGCGCGATCGTGCCGGTGGTCAGCTTTGGCTCGAACATTGGCATAATCCTGGTAATGATCGGCGTCTTGCTGAGCCTTTCGAACCTGGCGACAATTGGCGTGGTGTTGTTTTCGTCCACGGCGCTCTTTTCGCTGGTCACGCTCCCCGTTGAGTTGGACGCTTCCAAGCGTGCCCGGCAGATGCTGGACCAGACTGGTTTAGTCGCTAATGAAGAAGAACGCCGCGGTGTGAAGCAGGTGCTGGATGCCGCAGCGTGGACCTACGTGGCGGGGTTGGCTACCTCGGTCTTACAGTTGCTGTATTATATTTCGGTTGCAGGTCGCGCCAGCGGCAGACGCCGATAATTTTGTTGATTGTGAGAAGATCCCCGGAAGAACCGGGGCTTTTTTTTGCTGTGGATCAAAATTTTTAGAGCATGCTGTGTAGGGTGTGTTGGCATTTGGAATATGGAAATAAGGAGAGCAAGCTGTGTATGGTGGGTTGGCGTTCAGGAGCACGGGAATTAAGAGGGTGTTTAAAAGCCAACCCACCGATTGAATGTGAGGGGTTTGTGTTGGTGGGTTGGCTTTATCGAGGCAATGGTTGGTATGGGTTCTGTGACGCCAATCCACCCTACAAAAAAGAAAAATTAAGCAAATCCAGTCAAAAAGATCACGCCATTTAGGCACCTCGGTCTATTGATTGGTTTGGCTTATTCCCCCCAATTGTCTGAATCTTCAAATTGATTCAGGTCAGGTAACCACTCCTTGGGATAGTACCCTTTCTCTACGTAATAAGAGTAACTTGACCAATGCCAATTGATTGGGTTGTCAGTGAAGCCATGTTTTACAGGGTTGAAGTGAACATAGTTTATATGTCTTTCCAGGTCTTGTTCATCTTCGATAACGTGGTCCCAGAATCTACGCTGCCAGACTGTTGTTTCATGGTGTTTCTGGCGTGAAGAATTTGGCAAGGGCAGCAAAGGGTTAAATTTCTTGTAGCTTATAGAAAAAAGGCGTTTGAGTTCACGAATGGGTAGGGAAAAACTGGGATTTTCCTGTGACAGTTGTATTAACAGGTGAACGTGATCTGGGAGTAGCGCATATGCGATACATTCGTAGTGAAACTGATTAGTGATTTTGTTGAGTAGATTCAGAAATAATTCGGCAACTTGGGTATTCGAAAATATCGGTGAGCGGTTATAGGTAACGAGAGTAAATGCAACAATGGCATTAGGAATATAGAACCGATGATAGTTTGGCACAGTTTGAATTTTACTTTGATTATGCTTTTTGAAGTTTGTGTAGGTGGGTTGGCGTTTGGGGATATGGACATAAGGGGAGCAAGCTTTGTAGGGTGGATTGGCGTCCAGGAGCATAGGAATTAAGATGGTGTTTAAAAGCCAACCCACCGGTTGAGTGTGAGGGGTTTGTGTTGGTGGGTTGGCTTTATCGAGGCAAAGGTTGGTATAGGTTCGGCGACGCCAACCTACCCTACGACTAAACGGTTGGTGATTATTTACTGTGAGCGCAGTGGATGCGGGTTGGCGTTTGGGGATATGGAAATAAGGGGAGCAAGCTTTGTAGGGTGGATTGGCGTTCAGGAGCAGAGGAAATAGGAGGGTGATTAAAAGCCAACCCACCGTTTGAATGTTAGTTTGTGTTGGTGGGTTGGCTATCTGAAGGCGATGCTTGGTATAGGTTCTGTGACGCCAACCTACCCTACGACTAAACGGTTGGTGATTATTTACTGTGAGCGCAGTGGATGCGGGTTGGCGTTTGGGGATATGGAAATAAGGAGAGCAAGCTTTGTAGGGTGGATTGGCGTCCAGGAGCATGGGAATTAAGAGGGTGTTTAAAAGCCAACCCACCGTTTGAGTGTTAGTTTGTGTTGGTGGGTAGGCTTTCTCGAGGCAATTGTCGGTATGGGTTCTTTGACGCCAAACCATCCTGCACATTTAACCAGCAAAATGACGCAAGCCGCCCAACAAGCCGCAGGGCTCAGTTATAATTCCTTCACTAACCTAAAAGGAGTTGACCATGACTACCCCCCCACGTTGGGATCTTTCCAACCTTTATCTTTCTCTTGACGATCCAGCTCTGGCAGCAGACATCGAAGCTGTGAAAAAATCCATCCAGGAAGCGACCCAGGCATTCGAAACCAAATTTCTGCCTTTGCTTGACCCAACCACGTCCCCTGAGGCACTTAACCAGGTGCTTAATGATTACGTGGAACATGCCAACGCCATGGAACTGAAGGCAGGCAAGATATTTGCTTATTTGGGAGCGACTATTTCCACCGATTCCTTTAACAAAGCTGCTGAGCAACTGCACTCGCGAATAGCAATCGCCATGCTGCCACTGCACGATTTGGGCGTTCGCGTTAGCGCCTGGTTGGGAGCGCTCGGCGATCGGCTGGACAATGCGCTCGAAATTCCTGGCCTGGCGCACGATCATGCCTTTCGTCTGCTGGAATTGGCAAAGGAAAGCCGCTATCTCATGTCCGAACCGGAGGAGATGCTTGCCAACGAGCTGACACTCTCAGGCGGCAGTGCCTGGGATGACTTGCAGGGCGTGCTGACGTCGCAGAAAAGTGTCGATTTTGAACTGGACGGCAAGCTGCAGTCGCTACCCCTGCCGGCGCTGATCAACCTGCGTTCGCATCCGGACGCGGGAGTGCGGGAGCGGGCTTATAAGCGCGAGCAGCAAGTGTTTGAAGAAATGAAAGAACCGTTGGCGGCCTGTTTGAACGGGGTCAAAGGCGAGGTCGTGACGCTGGACCGCAAGCGCGGTCGTGAGGATTGCCTGCACTCCTCCCTGGAGATGGCAAGGATTGACCGCGGCACGCTTGAGGCAATGCTGGGAGCGATTGAAGACGCCCTGCCGATGTTCCGGCGTTATTTCCAGGCTAAGGCGCGCATTCTCGGCTCAGAGAAACTGCCCTGGTGGAGCTTGTTTGCTCCGATCGGTGAAGTTAACAAGGAATACACCTTCGACGAAGCCCGCGATTTGATCCTGGAGCATTATGGCACTTTCTCACCTGAACTGGCCGAATTCGCCCGGGGTGCTTTTGAGAAGCATTGGATTGACGCCGAGCAGCGCCCCGGTAAACGTGGCGGAGCTTTTTGCATGGGTGTGGATGCCGTGCGGGAAAGCCGCATCATGGCAAACTTTGATGGTTCATTCGACCAGGTGATGACCCTGGCACATGAGCTCGGGCATGGTTTCCATAACTACTGTGCTTACCAGGCGGGTAAGACCCCCATGCAAACCAACACACCCATGACCCTGGCGGAAACCGCTTCGATCATGTGTGAAACTATCGTCTTCAACGCGATTCTCAAGACGGTGAGCGATCCACTCGAGGAACGGGCGATCCTGGAAACCACCATCTCCAGCGACGCGCAAACCATTGTGGATATTTACTCCCGCTTCATTTTTGAGAAATCGATTTTCGAGAGACGCAAGGAATCGACTATTTCTGCGGATGAAATCAGCGAATTGATGCTCGAGGCTCAACAGAAAACTTACGGCGATGGGCTGGATATGGACGTATTGAACAAGTTCGCCTGGACCTGGAAACCGCATTATTACAGCACGCATCTGTCCTTCTACAACTACCCCTACGCCTTCGGCAGCCTGTTTGCCAAGGGTCTCTATAGCGTTTATCGCGAACGCGGTGAGGCTTTTGTGGAGGATTATAAAGCCCTGCTTGCCAGTACTGGTGAGGCTCAGGCAGCAGATCTGGCAGCACGCTTTGGCATCGATATCCGCTCGAAGGCCTTCTGGGCGGCATCCCTGGCGCAGATCGGCGCGCAGATCGAACGCTACATAGCGATCTGATGTTTGCTTGGGGGGCTGAGGAGAATTAGCGGTAAGTCTGCCATTAAATTATCCTTAAGGAATCGCTGGCTTAGCCATTTCCACAATAATTGATTGTGGCTGGCAAGGTCAGCGATTTTTCAAAGTAAGTTGCCGATCCACCCCTAAATCTTGAATTTTTCTATTACGGAAGGAATTAGAAGGCTAACCGTAACTGTAAACTTTGTTGCTGGCTTACTTGCAGCTATATTATGCGCCTTTACGAGAGCAATGTCGTGCAAGTTGGCTATACCTACTGAAAACGGTACCCAAAATAGCCCAGAAATCTAGTAAATTTCCATTGACATATCTTATTCTTGGGCGTAGAGTTAAAAACATCAACTTTAATTGATGTGAGGCGAAAGTGGACGACAATTTTCACAGCCAGTTAGGGATCCTAAAGGCTTTCAGCGATGAGACCCGCCTGCGGGTGTTGGAACAACTGCGCGATGGTGAAAAAAGTGCGTGTGATCTCTTGGAACACATAGATTGCCTGCAATCCGGTCTCTCTTATCATATGAAGATTTTGGTCGAGTCTGGTGTTGTTGAAAGTCGCCCAAAGGGAAAATGGACCTATTACAAGATCAGTGAAGAGGGCAGTGCTTATGCATTGGCGTTGATCCAGCAACTGACCTCGGTTTCCAAAGGGCAAGTTTGAAAACAGATCCAGTTAGCGCTAATTGGCTGAAAGTTAAGCACAGACCGATTATCAATTCTAAGAAAGCGGAAAAATGTCAAATATCTTAAGTCCTTCGAAAAGCAATCAGATAACGAGCACTGAATCTAAGAGAACCAAGCCTGTTTTGGTGGAATACCTTTTCCTCGATCTCCAGATTTGTGACCGCTGCGTTGGCACCGAACAGGTTTTGGAAGAGGTAATGACCGGGCTCACCCCCTCGCTCAAGTTGGCTGGTTATCAGGTTGAGTATCAGAAAATAAAAATGGACACACCAGAACTTGCCCAACAATATCGTTTCGAGTCTTCGCCTACCGTTCGTGTCAATGGTCGAGACGTCTGTTTGAACATTCAGGAAAGCAACTGTGGTTGCTGCAGCGATATCAGCGGAACTCAGGTGGACTGCCGTGTCTTCGAATACGAAGGTCAAAGTTACGAGGTTCCCCCAAAAGAAATGCTGGCGGAGCTAATTTTGCAGGCGATATTTGGGACTGCTGAAACACGCCAGCCATCAACACGCGTTTACGATTTACCTCTAAATCTTGAGGCTTTCTATAAAGGAAAGAACGAGAAGGCTAACTGTAACTGCGCAAGTGGTTGTTGCTGAGCAATGTTATAGCAATATTTCCATCTGTGCAGCTTGGCCAATGAGGTCTTTTTCTTCTTAGGCATAAACTATCTACCTTTGTCTTCCCCGGATTTTTTCTGCAAGGATTCTTCGGTGCCGATGTGGATGCCAAATTTGGGCAGTATAAACCGATGGACGACGAGGATCAAGATTGCTGCACCGAAGGCGATAGCGAAAATCACCAGCGATTCACTCAAATTGTTCATAAGGGCAGGATTGATCAGGATCACCCCCGCGAGGGTAACCATGAGCGTGCCGCCGATCAACTTGAGAATGCGTCCGTGTTTCTCTTCCACTTTGCTGGACTTAAAGGTAAAAACTGCCACCAGGAAGATGCCCAGTTCATCGAGCTGATAAACCAGCATGTAAACAAGCAATAACGCAAAAAATGTAGCCGCGGTTACATTTTGAGAAGTAAGCAGGTTCGTCCAGAGTACAGGGAAGCCTGCAGTGCAGGAGAATTCGATCAGGGAAACGCCAGCAGCCAGGATGATCGTGCCGCCAATCAAGCCCCAAAGCGAATCCCCAGCGTTTGCCACCTGGCGCATGCGTTTATAGAGCCCCGGTTTGGACTTGTCGTCAATAGTTAGCGAGAGACCTTCTTTGTACCAGAAATAATCCTTGATGTTGATCAAGCCAAAGAATACGGCAACAAGCGCTACTGCAACTCGGATCCAGCCCATAAAACTGATCACGGAAAACACAGTGAACAAACCGGCGATAAACAAAGCATAGATCAGAGCGGTCACGCTGATGAACACGAAACCGACGATCAGGATCTTCTTACGCGAACCGGTGTGCAGGGTGATGGAAAGCAGCATGGTCAGCACCCAGATGGAGCAGGGGTTGAAGCCGTCGATGAAGGCAATCAGCAAGGTGCTCAGAAAGAGCGAATGTTCGGAAAGGTCGACTTGTCCTAAAAGCGGTATTTTGATTGAGCGCTGCTGGCTGGGAGCAGGCGTTGGTTCCTGGGCTTGGACAGGGGTTGGGCTTGTGGTTGCGCTGGGCGAAGGGGTGCTTACCTCGGTGGGAGCGCTGGTTGGTGTCAGGGCGGTTTGGGTAGGCTGCTGCGAGTTGAACTGAGCGTAAAGCTCGGCGCCCCTATCCTGGCATGGATTTACCAAACAGGTGTCAATTGTGCTTTCCAGCTCAAGCTGAATTTCATCACTGTAACCCTCAAAAATTTGATCGCCGATGATAAAGGTTGGAACGTATCGGGGTTCAAAACCCATTTCACTCAGTAAAGCAGAAAAGAACTGGACTCCTTCGGTGTCGTTATAGACTTCGAAGCTGCGCAGTTCAAGACGCGGGTTTTCCTGGATCATCTTTTCAAGCACAGGCTTGGCGGCGGCACAGTGCGGGCAGCCATCCCCCCAGAAAAAGTAGATCACCACGGGTTGCTCAGAAGCCTGAATGGGCAACGTCGAGTTTACGGTCACAAACTCTGCAGGACTGCTTGAGGCGGCTGCCAGATGTACAGGACTAAGCCAAATCAAAACAATCAGTAAGATTGCCAGGTAGATAACTTTTCCTGACGCTTGAAATTTGCGGGCGTCTGTATGTCGGTAATTCATACCAAGTCCCTACTCCTTCAACGCGACGAGTTATTTATGTAATCACTAATCGATCTACATTTTAGATCAGTGTCAACACCAAGCCAAACAAATAGCCGGCAATGGTAGTTAAGACAGCCACCAAACCGACGTACACGTAGGTCTTTTTGCTGCCCATGATGCCGCGAAGCACCAAAATGGACTGCAGGGAAAGCTCAGGATCCGCCAGCAAGTATGCCAGAAGTGGACCGCGCGCCATGCCCAAATCCAGGAACATGCGCGCAATGGGCACCTCAACCAGGGTCGGGAAGTACATAAAGACGCCAAACAGCACGCCTACCATGTTTGCCCAGATGGTGTTTCGTCCTGCCACCGTTTGAACCCAGGTTTCCGGGATAATCACGCGCACGATGCCAGCCGCGAAAACACCCACGATCAGCAAGGGGAAGATCTGTTTAACGAACTTCCAGGTCTCCCAAATCCAGTTCGCAATCTCTTCTTTGGTAAAAGATTTGGCTGCCAGCCAGGCGATCAGAGCCAACAGAATTGCTTCGCCAATCAAACGACCGTTGATGCCGATGGCAGTCGCGCCGACTGGCATTGAAACCGCAGCAATTAGCACGGTCAGGAAGATAAATGCAATTGAAGCGTATGTCCATCGATTGAAACCCTCAAAAATGTTATTGAAACCTTTCCACGAGGTAAAACCAATGATCACCAACATTACTATGAGGACCAATCCCTGCAGAGACAGATTTACTTTGCCAAGTGCTTGCAAAAACGAGCCCGAAGGGTTCAAGCCGAGTTCGATATTGGCAAACACCTTCACAAAAAGATCTACCTGCAAAGTTCCAACAATCAAGGTTCCGATCAGCAGCACAAAAAGGATCCAGACAGCCTTGTTGACTTTTACCTGTCCACCAAAAAGACCATTTTCAGCATTTTCCTGGGTACGTTGAGCTTCCTCTTTGCGGAAAATCCAAGCCATCAGCAGACCGATGATAATGCCAAAAATGATCGAAAGCACCAAACGGGCAATGGCGATATCGAACCCGATGGCTGCGCCAGTATAGGTAATCGCCAGAATGTTGATGGCGGGACCAACAAAGAGAAAAGTGATGGCTGGGCCGAGCCCTGCGCCGCGTTTCCAGATGCCAGCAAATAGCGGCAAGATGGTGCAGGAACAAACCGCTAATATGAAGCCACCCAAAGCCGACGCTGGATAACTGATCCACTTGGATGCTTTAGGTCCTAAATAGCGCGTGATGGCTTCCTTTGGGATCATAGAACTTAGAAAACCAGCGATGATAAAAGCTGGCACCAGGCAGAGAAGAACATGCGCGGCAAGATAGTCTAACAGGCTGGCAAAACCTGAAGTAAGTAGCAAGCCAATATAACTGAGGACCGAACTCATCTACACCTCGATTTATGTAATACTGTGAATTTAGTTGAAAAATCAAGCAGCTTTTTTTGCTGCCCGATTAGTTATGCAGCTTTCAACCACTCAATTACTTCCGCGGGGCTTGGAATTCTGCCAGCAGAGGCGACCTTTTCGTTGATAACCAGGCCTGGTGTGGCTAAAATCGGGTATTTCGTGATTTCATTGAAGTCTGTTACTTTAATTATTTCTGCTTCCATGTTTTCTTTTGCAACTATCTGACGCACAATCTGTTCAACTCGTTTGCAATTGGCACAACCAGAACCCAGTATTTTAACGACAATCATTTGATGCTCCTTAAATTAGTTTTTCAATTCTTTGTTACACTTCGGACATGAACAGGTAATTTTTTGCTTGCGAAAAGGCTCCACAGGCTCACCTGTCAATTGAGCGATGTCATCCAAAACCTGGAATATTTCTGAATTTATTGCCCGGTAATAGACATTCCAACCTTCGCGCTCGTCAATGATCAAGCCGGCGTCCTTCAACACTTTTAATTGCTGAGAAATGTAAGCCTGTCTTAATCCAGTAAAAGCTTCCATGTGACAAACACACTGTTCGTCATCGCGTAAGAGCGCCAGGATCCTTCGTCTTGAAGAACTGGACAAGGCTTTGAGGACCTTAGTGGTCTGATCTTCTTTGTGTATTATTGTTGGTGTCATCGCATTCATATTCAAAAAACCATATATGTTTCCATGAATTATCAGCCTGATCTTGACTTCTGTCAAGTAGAAATCAGCCCATGTGAATCGATGATTATTTACTTTATCTAATATTCCCAAATGCATTGATTCCAATTGGTTCAAGGTGTATTATTCAATGAAATTAATCAGGAAGATTATCCATGACTGAAAATGATCTGCAAGCCGATATAGCTAAGCCCAACGAGCCAGTTCCTGGCAAGGGATGGCTGCGCAACTATTTGCCGATGGGGATCGGGCAGATCGTCTCCCTGGTAGGCAGCGCTTTGGTGCAGTTTGCCCTGGTGTGGTATGTGACCAAGCAAACCGGCTCTGCCACGGTGCTCGCCACTGCCACCACGGCAGCATTGGTTCCGCACATCCTGCTTGGTCCTTTTGTGGGCGCATTGGTGGACCGCTGGGATCGCAAGCTGGTGATGATCATAGCGGATTTTGTTGTGGCACTGGCCACGGTCGTGCTGGCAGTGCTTTTTGCTACCGGTGCGATCCAAATCTGGCACATCATCGCCATCCTGCTCACGCGCTCCGCAGCCGGCGTTTTCCAGGGTCCGGCGCGCACCGCCGCCACCACGCTGATGGTGCCGAAAGAGCATCTCAGCCGACTGGGAGGGGTGAACCAGGCTGTTGACGGGATGATCAACGTTTTCTCACCCGCATTGGGAGCTTTGTTGTTGGCAATACTGCCCATGCAGGGCGTGCTAGCAGTAGACATCGTAACCGCTGCGATAGCCATCGCAATGTTGATCTTTTTCGTCAAAGTGCCTCAACCCAAAACCAAACCTAAAACCGACAAAGTCACGCCCCGATCGCTCATGGCAGACGTGCGCGATGCGGTGCGGTATATCGTCACCTGGCCAGGATTGTTCCTGATGATCTTGATGGCAAGCGTGCTGAATATGTTCCTGGCACCGGGGACCAACCTTCTACCGCTGCATGTCACGACCTTCTTTGGCAAGGGAGCCCAGGAACTGGCGTGGATGCAAGTGGCGATGGGCGTCGGGGGAATTGTGGGCGGACTATTGCTGGGGGTCTGGGGCGGCTTTAAGCGCAGAGTGTGGACGGTGCTGATGGGGATACTCGGGATCGGGGCTGGCATGCTTGCCTTTGGCTTGATCCCGGCAGACCACTACACCTGGTCGCTGGTGGGAATGGGGACGGTAGGACTGATGGCATCCTTTGCTAATGGCTCATTGGGTCCACTGTTACAGACCAAGGTACCCCCCGAGGTGCAAGGACGGGTGTTCATGCTGCTTTCCAGCTTGACGCTCGCGATGATGCCAATCGGCTTGTTTCTCTCAGCACCTATAGCGGATAACTTTGGCACACAGGTAAGTTATATTGTTGGTGGAGCAGCCTGCCTGATCATTGGATTTCTCGGGCTGATGGATAAGCGCGTCAACACCCTCGACCTGCAAAAAGAAGGCGGAGCAAGAATGGACATGGAAGAATTGGTGCCAGCGACAGTTATTGAGAATTAGCTCAAAAGCCGTCGCCTTATAGAGGGGTTGAGGTGAGGTAGACAGCCAATTCGCTGGTGCTCGCGAGAATTTCCTGGGTGCCAGCCCGACGCAATTCTTTTTCAAGACCAAAACCGCATAAAACCGAGAGCGATTGCGCCCCAGCAGCTTTTGCGGCGCGGATATCGGTGACGGTATCGCCGATCATCAGGCAATTATCGATCGGAACGCCAAGTTGTTCTGAGGCATAAACGAGCGGATCGGCAAAAGGCTTGGTACGCGCACAGGTCTGGGAGGTCACAACCACCGGGAAGTATTCTTCAAGCTGATTGAGTCGCAGAAAGTGGCGGGTGGTAAATTCGTTCCGGGCGGACACGATGGCGAGAGGAAAACGTTTGCTGAGAATTTCCAGCATGGGCAGAATGCCCGCGATGGCAGGGAAGTTTTCGAGCTCGGCTTCTTTTTGATTTGCCCGATTGTCCAGGAAGGAAGCCAGCAGCGGATCCAGGTTCAGGCGGTCAGCCAGCTGGAGCAGCCAGTTGCCAGGAGATTCGGAAAAATGCACGAAAGAACGCGCCAGCCGGTGGGCAGTGCCTGGCTTGAACAGGCGGTCGAGAAACGTGAGCTTGCTGGCAAAACGGCTGACCATGTGGTCATCGCTGTTGGAAAGCGTGCCATCCACGTCAAATAACAGCGCGCGAATGCGCGCCCGATCGAGCGGGAGAGTAGGTTTTTGTGTGGTCATGCCGCTTTTAATCCATTAAAAGATGTCTGATCAGTCTTCCGGATCAGACTGGACGAGAGGTTTGGCTGCCAGGGGTTCATCATCCTCTGGCAGGGGCTCAAGGTCGGGCAGGTCGTCTTCATCCACCTCAACCTTGCGCAGCGGTTTGGTCGGCAGGGGTTCCTGCAAATGGCGAATCGCGATTTCCTCGACTGCTTCTTCCTCGTAAAAATCGTCGTCCTGATCCATGGAGCCTTCATAAACCAGCTCGCTGGCGCTGCGAATTAAGGCTTGCATGAAGCCCACCATGCGAGCGGCATTCTCGAAAGATAAGCGTTCATTGACACCATGCACCGTTTCCTGGTCTTCGTGGCTGAGAATCATGGGAGAGAAGCGGAAGATGTAGTGGGAGAGTTTGGTGTAGTAACGCGAATCAGTCGCGCCATTCATCATAAATGGGGCAACCAGAGCTTCTGGGTAAGCTGAACGCGCCAGCCGGGAAAGCAGGCGGAACTGGGGCGAATCGATGTTCGAAATCTCGGTTGGTTCCCAGGTGTGGTCACCTTCAAGGGTCTCGCCGTGTTGGGGCAGCACCTCAAGCGTTTCATCTGCCACCAGGTCATAGATACGCTCGTAAGTCTCGCGAACGGTCTCACCCGGGTAGATGCGCAGGTTGATCAAGCCTTCAGCTGTGGCAGGCAGGACGTTTTCGGCAGTTCCGGCGCGGATCATAGTGGGGGCGATAGTGGTGCGCGTATTGGCGTCGGTGATCGGGTTCGAATGCATCTTGCGCTTGACAGCGCCGCTGAAAAGCCAGGTGTTGGCAAGCATCATCCGGTCCATGAAGGGCATTTCGTTGCCAACAAAACTCATCATGAACTCAACCATATCCAGATGCTGTGGGAAGGGGTTGTTTTCAAGGGTGGCAATCGCAAGGCTGAGCGCGCCAATGGCAGTCTGAGAGGACGGGGTTGAGGCGTGCCCCGGCTGAGTGGTGGCTTTGAGATTAAGCGTGAGGTGACCTTTTTCGGTCACGCCAATCATGGCAATTGGGGACTCAATCCCGGGTAGCGTACCCTTGGTGATCGAGCCGCCTTCGTCAAGCAAGAGCGCCAGTCTGACGCCGCGAGCCTCAAGGGTGCGGGCAAGTTCAGCCGCGCCGCGTGAGCCGCTGGCTTCTTCATCATGTCCGAAGAGCAGGTAAACTGTGCGGCGGGGTTCAAAACCCTCGCGGATCAGGTTGTTGACTGCTTCCATGATGCTGATGAGCACGCCCTTGCAGTCCAGCGCGCCGCGTCCCCATACGTAACCATCGGTTATCTCGCCGGCAAATGGGGGATGAGTCCAGCCGGAATCGGGGGCTTCGTTAGCCGGCACCACGTCCTGGTGGGCGGCGAGGGCGATCGGGTCAAGGTCTGCGTCAGAACCCTGCCAGGTGTAGAGCAGCGCGCCGTCGTTGATCACTTCGCGGGTCAGGTGGTCCTCCACCTGGGGATAGAGAACCTGGAGCAGGTTGCGCAAGCCTTCGAAGGGCAGCGGATCCACCTTTTCGGCATCCGCGTGGCTGATGGTTTTCATCTGAATTGCCAGACCGATGTGCCTGGCGACTTCTTCGCCGTCGATCTCCTCCAGCGGGATAAGAGGTTCCTCAGGTAGTTGGATCGTAAAATGATTGGTGCGATAGAGCACAATGCTGACGATAACCAGGATAATAGCTGCAAGCGCAATTAGAATGAGTGTGATTGGGTCCATAGTTTTCCTCCAGAACGTTGAAAACGTGCTGTCTTTTGACAATTGTAACGGATATTAGCTGCGATGAGAAATCAAAGGCGGCGTGCTTTTTTGGCTCATTTCTACATGAAATCTAAATGACACTTTGTTATGTTTCTACCCTATAATTGAGGTGAAATGACAGAAACAATCCTTGTTGTGGATGACCAGCCCAGTGTGCGCACCTTGCTGAAGGATTACCTTGCCAGCCAGGGCTACCGCGTGGTTACAGCAAATGACGGGCAGGAAGCGCTTTTTGTCGCGCGCCATGAGCGCCCAAACCTGGTGCTGCTGGATATCATGATGCCAAAAATGGACGGCTACCAGTTTCTGAGCGCTTTCCGGCGGGAAAACCAGGTGCCGGTGATCGTGCTGAGCGCCAAGGAAGAAGAAACCGACACCGTGCTTGGCTTGGAATTGGGCGCGGACGATTACGTGATCAAGCCTTTTCGGATGCGTGAACTGCTGGCTAGAGTCAGAGCGGCGTTGCGGCGGGTGGAAACGCCCGTTGAACCGGCGAGCCTCCTGCGGGTGGGCGACCTGGTGCTGGACAGGACTGCGCATAGTGTTAAGGTTGGCGAAAAAGAAGCCAATCTTACCGCGCTTGAGTTTGATCTGCTTGAGGTATTGATGGCAACTCCAGGCAGGGTTTTCTCGCGCACCGAGCTGGTGGATCGCTTGTATGAGAGTGGTTTCACCGGGTTGGAGAGCACGCTGAATGTGCACATCCGTAATTTGCGTCTGAAGATCGAACCTGACCCAGCCGCGCCGCGTTACCTGGAAACGGTTTTTGGCGTCGGTTATCGCATGAACAACCAGGAGCGTTCTTGAAAACCTCTATCACCCTCAAACTCGCGTTAGCATTTATTGCAGTCTCCCTGCTAACTGGTCTGGCGCTGGCATTTTTCGTTCGCTCATTGATTTCAGAAAATTTCGAGCGGTATGTGCTCGATCAGCAAGCAGAAGCCAAGCTCATCCTTGTCGAGGATTTTTACGCCCAAAATGGCAACTGGAATGGCGTGGACCAGGTTCTGTCTTCAGCACCTGGTGTGATGGCGGGGCGTGGATCGGGTCGCGGACAGGGGCAGGGGGGCAACCAGATTCAGCCGGGAGTGCAAGCTGGACCGCGTACCTTTGGTTTGGCAGACGCGGACGGCGTCGTTTTGATCGGATTGGAGGAGCTCTATCCAACTGGCAGTCGGCTGACGCAGCAACAGCTGGATTCTGGTGTGCCTGTTCTTTATGATGGGGTTTTGGTAGGCACCTTGCTGAGTTCTCGCTTGCTCAATTATTCCGGTTTGGAGCAAAATTTTTTGGATCAGGTCAACCGAGGGCTGCTCTGGACGCTCTCGGCGGCGGTGTTGGCGGTTTCGCTGCTCAGCTTGTTGGTGTCCGGTACCTTAACCCGACCGATAAAAGCGCTGACAACCGCTTCGCGCAACCTGGCAGAAGGCAAGCGCACACAGTTGGTGGAAGTAAGTTCGAGCGACGAACTGGGCGAGCTTGGTGAGTCATTCAATCGCATGAGCCTGGAAATCGAAAATGCAGAACGACTGCGCAAGCAAATGACGGCTGACGTCGCGCACGACTTGCGCACCCCGTTGACTGTCATTGGGGGATATGTGGAAGCTGCCAGAGATGGCGCCCTGGAATTGACGCCCGAACGCTTGGATGTGCTTGGGCTCGAAATAACGCGTCTCAACCGCCTGGTGAGCGACTTGCGCACCATGTCGCAGTCCGACAGCGGCGAGCTGCTGATCAGCCGGGAGGCAGTGAATCCAGCCCATTTGCTGACCAAGGTCAGCGAGGTTTTTCGCTTGCAGGCTGAGCAGAAGGGGATCAGTCTGAAAGTTGAAGCGGCTGAAGGATTGCCCGCGCTTTTTGGGGATGAAGGACGCCTGATGCAGGTTTTGGAGAACCTGGTTGCTAATGCCATCAGGCACACTCCGACTGGTGGTGAAATTACACTAAAGGTTTCAGAGGAAACGAAAAATCACGCGTTGTTGTTCTCGGTCGCGGACAGTGGCGAAGGCATCCCCGCGGAAGAGCTCCCGTTGATTTTTGAGCGCTTTCACCGCGTGGATAAAAGCCGGCACGCCGACAGTAATCAGAGCGGGCTGGGGCTGGCGATCGCGCGCGCGATCGTGGAAGCGCACGGCGGCAAAATCTGGGCGGAATCCGCGCCTGACACCGGCACAACCATCAGTTTCCAGCTTCCTCTGGACGTTGCCTGATTTCTGAGTGTGACACTTGACCGTCAGGTCTCCTATGGTATGGTTACCCGGGCAGACACGGTCCTCAAGAGGGTGGTACCCAAGGGTCTGCCCCTACAAAAGCCACCTCTCCCTCAAACCTCCAAACGTAGGGGTAACCCCCCGTGGTTACCCGGACAGACACGGCCCTCAAGAGGGTGGTACCCAAGGATCTGCCCTTACAAAAGCCACCTCTCCCTCAAAC
>DIVL01000051.1 GCA_002435825.1 Anaerolineaceae bacterium UBA6133 | reverse complement strand
CGGTTCCGGCTGGCGCCGGAAGGCTACGCACAGTTCGAATCTCTCTGGGTCCTCTAAGAGCAGCCGCAAGGCTGTTTTTGCTTTGTTGACTTAATATCCGTCAGAAATAATCATCCCTTCTTAATAAAATGAAATCATCTCACTGAAGATTTGAGGAGTTCTTATGGCAAGAGATGACGCCTTCCAGGAAAGGAAAAATGATCTGATTATCTTTTGCGGGTAACCTGCGCCTAAAGCGCCAGACTTCTATTTACTCTGCCTCCGGCAGAGCGCGTTCTATGTGTCTCAGCCGCCTTCAGGTAAATTTTCCATCTGCACAAATTCGACATGCCCGGGAATGGAAACGCCGTTGGTGTTCAATTTGTCTTGTGCTTCCGGGATATCGTGAACATAAACCTGTAGACGCGCAGGTTCCATTTTGATTCCAGTGGTATAGGTGACTCCAGCCTTATCCAACTCTGCCTTGAATAATTCGCGAGTTGCCCGCAAAGACTGGCGTGAGATCGCTTCTTCCCTTACTTCAATCACCTCGAACAAGCTCGAATCATCCACGAAAGGTGCCAGGTCAGCCTTGCTCGCTCCAGTCAGGAAAACGACCACCTTCAAGCTTGGGTAACTGTCAACCTGGATGCCGACATAATGTTCTGAAAAGTTCTCGTCCAATTCTCTTTCCAGTTCGAATGCCTCAATTTGCAGCAGGTTCAGTTGCGCTTGCGCGGTAGCCGCGGCAGCTCTGGTTGCCTGGTTTACATCCCCTGCTGGCTGGGAGGTGGATGTAGGTTGACAGCTTGATAAAACAACTGCCAGCAATAACACCGCAGCAAGTACTATAGGATTTTTTCTTTTGTGCATATTGCCTCTTCAAACATATTAGCTGTAGCCCTTTGCAGGCACAATTTCGACCAATTATACAAGCGCGCGCCAACCGGCGCGAGCTTGTTGACTTCTGTAAAATACGCCACTAAGCGGCAATAATCAGTTCCACCAGGGCATCAATTGCTCCGGCATCAGCCGCGGTCATGGCAGACCTGATGGAGATCTCGCTCTCCAGTACGCGCATGTCCTTCATTTGCCCCAGCAACTCGCGTATTTTCTTGCCGCTCTGGGGCGCCCAGGAACCGTTTTCGATCACCGCCACAGCCCGTTTTTGCATGTTATGCCCCTTCAGTTCCAGCAACAGATTCTCCATCGGGGGGTAAATTTCCATGTTGTAGGTCGAGGAGGCAAACACGAGCCGGTCGAACCTGAAGCACTCGCTCAGGATGTACGAAGGATGCCAGGCGGAGACATCGTAGACCACGATGTTCTTTTCGCCCCGATCCGCCAGCTTGGCTGCCAGCAATTCAGCGGCTTTTTCAGTGTTGCCGTAGATGGAGCCATAGGCAATCACGATCCCCTTTTCTTCCGGAGTGTACGACGCCCATTTGCTAAATTTTTCGATGTAATAATGCAGGTTCTGCCGCAGGATGGGACCATGCAGTGGCAGGATCATCTCGATTTCGAGTTTGGCAATTTTTTCCAGAAGCGCAAGCACCTGGCGCCCATACTTGCCAACAATATTGGTATAGTACCGCCGTGCCTCGGGCAGCAGGTCGAAATCCACGTTGTATTCATCCGCGTACAAGTTGCCATTAATCGCCCCAAAAGCGCCAAAAGCGTCCGCCGAGAACAGGCGTTTGCCGGTTTCATCGTAGGTAAGCATCACTTCAGGCCAGTGTACCATCGGCGCCATCAGGAAGCGCAGCGTGTGTGCTCCTGTCTCAAGCGTGTCACCTTCTTTCATGACCATGGCGCGTTCTACTAGGTCCAGCCCAAAGAATTGCTGGATCATTCCGAAGGTTTTCTGGCTGCCCACTACCGTCACCTGTGGGTAAAGCTTAAGGATGCGCGGGATCAAGGCGCAGTGATCCGGCTCCATGTGCTGGATGATCATGTAATCCAGCTCGCGACCATTCAGTGCGACGCGCAGGTTCTCCATAAAGATTTCACCAACCGCCTTGTCAACGGTGTCAAGCAGGACTGTTTTCTCGTCCAAAAGCAGGTATGAGTTGTAGGACATTCCATTTGGAACCGGATGCTGGTTTTCAAACCGTGAAATGCGGCGGTCATTCGCGCCGATGTAGATGAGGTCATCAGTAATTTTTCGGAGATTGTGCATTTTTACCTTCTTTTGCGAGCGTTTATCGGCACTTTTCCAGGATGGCGCAGGAATATTTTCCCGCTCATCCGGCAGAGCCTAACCTGTCGTTAGTATACTTCAGAAGCAGCTGTGAATTCAAAAAAAACAGGATGTGAGTCCTTGTATTTTTGCTCGTCAGCCAGCGTAGAAGGGATGATAAAATTCTGTTATCCTCTTTTAGCGAGGTTCGTGTGCGTTTGCCTTTCACAAAAACCCTATTCCTGAGCCTGGCTTTGATGCTCGCATCCTGCCAACCTGCAATGGGATCCGAACAGGTTTCCACGGTTGCTCCACCCACCATAACCCCCACAAACCTCCCAACTCCAACATTTGCCCCATCCCCGACACCTACTTCTGCCCCATCCCCAACCCTGACGCCAACACCGTTAAGTCTGGATGCAATTGTCTGGGTATCTGATCCTGTCATTCCCATCCTGAATTACCACCGTTTTACCCCCAACCTGTGGGATGAAACCTCGGGTATGGTGCGCTACCTTGGTGATCTGAAGACCGACCTGCAGGCATTCTACGATTCCGGCTACTCCCTGATCTCGCTGGACGATCTGCTCAATGGGAACATCCGCGTTCCTGCTGGTCGCCGCCCCTTGATCCTGACGATTGACGATGCCTATTTTGCCAACCAGTTTGCCCTGAACGACCAGGGAGAGGTATCTGAATTGTCTGCAGTCGGGACGATTTATCATTTCTCACAGGTACACCCTGATTTTGGCTTTGAAATTGCCATGTTCGCAAACTTTGGGGATAAACACTACGGCAGTCTCTTCACAGGTACCTGGTGGTACGTAGCCGAAGGCTGGCAGCAAGCCCTCGCCCAGACGATCGTCTGGGAGATTGAGCACCACGTCTACCCCTACAATCACACGTACCGTCACCCTCATCTCGATCAGCTTGCGGATAATCAGATTCAACCTCAACTGGCATTGAACGATGCTAAACTGCGGGAATATCTCGCCTTGGCGGGGCACCCTGAATACGCCTCTTTGCTTTCGAATTATGTCGCCTAGCCTTATGGAAGGTTCCCCCTGACTGACAAAGGCAATGAACTGCTGACATCCTACCTGGATCCGGAAGGCGACCCGGTGCGCGCGGTTTTCGAGGCAGGTTATGAATATTCCCCTGCGTTTGCCTCGCCAGCGTTCTCCGATGGGTTTGATCCGATGCACACCCCTCGTATGGCTGCCATCCCGTCGGTGATTAAGCTTATTACCGAGAACGCGCCTTCGTACCCTTCCGCGGATAGTTGTGAATTGACCTTGCCGACAGGCTCCCCGGATATTGAGTCGATCACTGCCGCGATCCAGCAAAACATTTCAGCCGCACTCTGCCCTGCGGGGGTATATATCCTGGAAGAAGGGGTTTTCATAACTCGGGATGGTGTTGTGACACCCTATATCCCAGGCAATTGACCTAAAATAATTAGCCGTGTGGGGGTAATCCCTTGGGAACCATCCTCCTGAGGGCTGTGGTTACCCTAAGACGGGCAGGCACGGGGGCCTGCCACTACCAAATGATTGTTCTCGCCGGACTCGCGTCCGTGCGAGGTCCTTGACCGAATGGTCTCCTGTGGTTTCACATTGGCGGGCACGACGTCCCGCAAGAGGAGGCACGGCATGCCGTGCCCCTACCAGACGCTTGTTCTCGCAGGACTCTTGTCTGTGCGAGGTTCTTGTCCATTAGGTCTCCCATTGCTGTTGCGTCGATATATCAAAGATGGCGGATGGACACGAGGCCCATCCCTACAAAGGGTGCCTCTCGTAGGGCGGGGGCTTGCTCCCGCCGCCTAAATTACTCGAATTGTGATATACTCTGCTCACAAACACGATGGCAGAACATCGGTCATCCGCCAGAGAGCAGCCGCCTGGCTGAAAGGCTGCAAGCGCCCGCGGAGCGCCTCAGACCCCACTCAACTGCCCCTCCAAATGGAGCGTGGCTGCGGTGATGTCCTTCAGCCGCAGACGGTCAGACCCGTTATCGCCTCCATGAGCTGCTCATCCTCGTGATGGGAAGCAGGGTGGTACCGCGAAAGCAATTTCGTCCCTGCACGCAGGGATTTTTTATTTAAACACAACCTGTTTCTTATTGCCCCACGTGAAGACCCCCGAGGGTGAAAAAAGGAAACAGCCAAAACAGGAGCAAATTATGATGGACCCAACCGCAATACCAACTTACAGACCCGAAGACATCGAGCCCAAGTGGCAGGCACGCTGGGAGGCAGACAAACTCTACCAACCCGAGCGTGACCCGGAAAAAACCAAATTCTACGCCCTCACCATGCTGCCCTACCCCTCCGGCGACCTTCACATCGGTCACTGGTATGCCATGACGCCTTCCGATGCCCGCGCCCGCTTCAAGCGCATGCAGGGCTTTAACGTCTTCTTCCCGATCGGCTTTGACGCGTTTGGATTGCCGGCTGAAAACGCCGCCATCAAGCACAATATCCACCCCAAAAAGTGGACCTATGCCAACATCGAACGCATGCGCGGACAGCTGCGCTCCATGGGCAATTCCTTCGACTGGCGCTCCGAGATCATCTCATCTGACCCAAAGTACTACCGCTGGACGCAGTGGTTCTTTGAGCAGTTCTATAAAAACGGGCTGGCATATCAGAAGATGTCCCCCGTGGACTTCTGCCCCAACTGCAACACCACCCTGGCGCGCGAACAGGTCCATGGCGAAGACCGCCATTGCGAACGCTGCGGCACGCCCGTGATCCGCAAAGATCTGAAGCAGTGGTTCTTCAAGATCACCGAGTATGCCGAGGAGCTGCTCAATTATGAAGGGCTCGACTGGCCGGAATTTATCAAGACCTTGCAGCAAAATTGGATCGGGAAGTCACAAGGCGCCTCCATTACCTTCAAAACTGAGGCTGGTGAGCCAATCGAGGTCTTCACCACCCGTCCCGACACGCTTTGGGGCGTGACCTTCATGGTGCTGTCCCCCGAGCACCCATTGGTCGGGAAGGTCACAACACCAGCCCAGCTGGATGAGGTGCGCGCCTACCAGGAGCAAGCCAAACGCCAATCTGATATCCAGCGCGAGTCTGTCACACGCGAGAAAACGGGCGTTTTCACCGGCGGCTATGCCGTCAACCCCGCCTCCGATCAGCACATCCCGATCTGGATCGCGGATTATGTATTGATGGGCTATGGCACCGGTGCCGTGATGGCTGTGCCTGCCCATGATCAGCGCGATTTTGAGTTCGCGCGCCAGTTCAACCTGCCCATCAATGTCGTGATTCATCCAAATGGGGATGCTCTGCCCGACCCCGAAGAAATGACCGCGGCGGTTGAAGCCCACGGCTCGATGGTCAACTCCGGCCCACTCACCGGCACCCCTGAATCGGAATCCATGTCTGCGGCTACTCGCTATGTTGAGGAAAATGACTTCGGTTTTGGCACCACCAGCTACCGCCTGCACGACTGGCTGATCAGCCGTCAGCGCTACTGGGGCGCACCGATCCCCATGATCTCCTGCCCGACTTGCGGCACCGTGCCTGTGCCCGAGGAGCAGCTGCCTGTGCTGCTGCCGGATGACGTGGAATGGCTGCCAACCGGCGAAAGCCCACTCAAGCTGCACCCCACCTGGCGCTTCACCACCTGCCCACATTGCGGCGGCGCTGCCGAACGCGAAACCGACACCATGGACACCTTCATGTGCTCCAGCTGGTATCACCTGCGCTACCTCAGCCCGGATTACGCTGAGGGTCCCTTTGACCCTGCCCAATACAATTACTGGATGCCGGTGGACACCTACACCGGCGGCTCTGAGCACGCCACCATGCACCTGATCTACACCCGCTTCTTCCACAAAGCCGCCCGCGATTGCGGTATCACCAAGGGCGACGAACCTATGATGCAACTGCGCAACCAGGGAATGGTGTTGGGCGAAGACGGCGAAAAGATGAGCAAGAGCCGTGGAAACGTGATCAACCCGGATGACCTGGTTGCCCGATATGGCGCTGATACGGTGCGGGCGTACATCATATTTTTCTGCCGTTGGGAACTGGGCGGACCGTGGTCCAGCAGCGGCATCGAGGGCAACAGCCGCTGGCTGCGGCGGGTCTGGTACATGCTGATGGAACCCACTGAAGGGACTGCCGCTCCTGAAGTTTTGCGCGCGCTGCGCCGCAAGACCCATCAAACGCTGAAGCGCGTGACCTACGACTATGAAAATTTCGAGTTCAACACTATCGTCTCGAGCCTGATGGAACTGCTAAACGAGATGGGTCGGGCAAAGAATGCCGGCGCGTTTGGTTCGGAAGAATGGAACGAAGCAGCAGATATTTACCTGCGCATGCTGGCGCCAGTCTGCCCGCACATTGCTGAAGAGCTGTGGGAACGCCTGGGCAAGCCTTATTCAGTCCACACCCAAGCCTGGCCGCAGGTGGACGAGGAAGCCGCCAAAGACGAGATGATCACCCTGATCATCCAAGTCAATGGCAAACTGCGCGACCGCATCCTGGTTCAGCCGGGTATCAGCGATGAAGACGCCAAGCAACTCGCCCTGGCGAGCGACGCCGTCCAGCAAACACTGGAAGGCAGATCCATCCGCAAGGTGATTGTGGTACCTGGAAGGTTGGTAAATATTGTGGACTAAATCTTCGGCGTTCTGATTCTTTCGCTTCCAAGCCCATTAGTTCTGTAAACTAATTGCCAGGTTGCGTCGAATTTCTGTGTATTGCCCGGAAATGTCAATTTGAGGTTTCTGTATTGAATGAGTAAAAAAAAAGCGCGATCTTTTGACCGCGCTTTTTTTATGAAGCACTCTTTATGCTTCCGTTTCAGCCGGGTCTTCAAAACCGAGGAACCAGGTTGCCGCGAAGGCAACCGACACTGCGATGACAACAGTCAAGACTGCCATCCAGAAGTTCGTCATATTACCGTCCGGTGAAATAAAGGTGGGTAATGTCGCCAAACCGGGAGAAGCAATAGCATACTGCTTCAGTTTAACGATGCCCGCAAACAAACCACCCACAGCACCACCGATCATGGCTCCAAGAAATGGTTTTTTCAAGCGTAAGAGAACACCAAAAATTGAGGGTTCTGTGATGCCTAAAACACCAGTCAAACCAGTTGAAAGACCTGTAGCTTTCAGGTCCTTATTACGTGATTTCAACCAGACAGCCAAAGCTGCTGCGCCTACTGCGGTGTTAGCTGCAAGCATGCCGGGCAGAACGAAGGGGTCGAAACCAAACTCAGCAACTGCTGCAATGACAGGCGGGAAAAGTGCTTGATTTGTACCAGTCATTACCAAAAGGGGAGTTACTGCACCGATGACACCAACACTTAGAAAACCGAGATACTGGTTGATCCAGACTAACACTTTTGCCAGTCCAGCTGCTAACCAAGTTCCAATAGGACCTAATACGATAAGAGTGACCGGTGTGACAATCAAGATAAGCAGTAATGGCTTGAGAAAGTAGCGGACTTCTTTTGGAATTCGATCCAGCACCTTATCGACCACAGCCATGAACAAAACCCCCAGGATAATTGGGAAGACTGATTGACTGTAGGCCACTTGCGTAATGGGTACACCAAGGAAGTTCAAACCTGCGGCGCCATTAATGGTAGAGAACAGCAGGATACAACCGAGGTATGCTCCCATGAAGGGGTTGATGCCCAGTTTCCTTGCAGCACTGAAGCCCAGGTAAACAGGCAGGAAATAGAATCCTGCACTATTAATTGCGGACAATATGGTGTAGGTACCAGACTCGGTACTCATACCAAAGAACGCCGTTCCGATTGTCAAAATGGCCGAGATCAGACCAGCTGCCACCAAAATTGGCAGCATGGGCAGGAAGGTTCCGCTAACGAAATCGATGGCAACACCAAACCAGTTCTTCTTACCCAGCTCATCCACCTTGCCGCTCTTTTTGTAGTTGCCCAGCTTGATGAATTCACTGTAGACATTGCCTACATCTGTGCCGATAACAAACTGAATGTCTTCGTTGCGTTTGATAACACCCATAACTCCAGGCGTGCTTTCCAAAGTAGAAACATCCACTTTGTTTACATCGTTAACCGTGAGTCGAAGTCGTGTAGCGCAGTGGCTGACACCACTGATGTTTGCGACACCGCCACTTTTTTCAAGAATAGTTTTTGCTAATTCGGGGTAATTTGTCATTTTTCTCCTTTAATTCCTAAAACTCTTTTCCTTTTGATTTGATTAGATTTGAATACCAATAGAAGGAGTCCTTCTTGACTCTACGTAAATCTTTGAGGTCATCATCAGTTCGGTTGACGAAGACAAGCCCATAACGTTTCGCCATCCCATTACCAGTACTGAGCAGGTCGGTAAAAGACCAAAGGTTGTAGGAAATCACGTCGCACCCGTCCTGGATAGCCAATCCAAC
Organism: Anaerolineaceae bacterium UBA6133; assembly: GCA_002435825.1. Lineage (GTDB taxonomy): Bacteria > Chloroflexota > Anaerolineae > Anaerolineales > Anaerolineaceae > Mesolinea. Next base: position 2,741 of record DIVL01000051.1, on the reverse strand, counting down.
CTGGTAAATTTGATCACGCAAAAAATTGATGCGCTCCGGGTCGTGTAATTGCCCGTCTTCAGATAAACTCTCGTGAGCACCGTATCCATTCTCAGTGATCATCATCGGTAGCCGGTAGTGATTCCACATGTATCGAAGCATGTAACGCATGGCGATCGGATCAATTTCCCAATCCCAGTCGGTTGTCTCAACATAGGGATTTCCGGTTTGTTCGAAGACTCCCGGATAATTGGGGTATACAAAGTTACCCTTTACGCCGTCTTTGTTCAGTTTTATTTCTTGGTGACTAGATTCTATGGGGCTGTGCTTTGCTACGTTACTGCGATAACAGTTTAGAGCGAAAAAGTCAATTCTTGCTCTTTCGCAGAGTTCCATATCACCAGGACGAATGTCCGGATCGATGTCATTTTCTATCCAGTATCTTTTCAGAAATGGACTGTAGTCACGGTAAACATAAAAGTCATTCCACAGCTTTTCAGTAAACTCCTCCGCATTCTGGGTTGCGATCTGATCCTCAGGGCGGCAAGTTTCAGGATAGAAAGGCACGATGCCCGGAACAGGCCCGATTTTTCCACCCTCAACCAACTCGTGGCAGCCAATCACAGCCTTGGCATGACACAGGTTCATAATGTGGTTGATTTTCCACTTTTCCCTGTCCCAATCGTTTGTGCCTTTGGATACTCCGAGCCAACTGCCATAGACAATTTGCATATTCTGCTCGTTGATAGATAGCCAATACTTCACGCGGTCCCCAAAATTTTCGAAGCAAACTCGGCAATAATGGTCAAAAGCGTCAACAATCTCACGGCTCAACCAACCACCAAGTTCTTCGTCCACCCAAACCGGCATATCATAGTGATAAAGGGTAACAATCGGGGTAATTCCGTTCTTTACAAGCTCATTGATCAGGTTATTGTAAAACTCAATGCCCTTTTGATTCACCACACCATCTGATTTTGGGATGATCCGCGACCAGGACAAGGAGAAGCGATAAGAGCTGAACCCACACTCTGCCATCAACGCGACGTCCTCTTTGTAGTGATGATAGTGATCTGAAGCTACAGAGTTGTCCGCGAAGGGTTTCTTTTTCTGGCTGTTTAAATCGATGATTGCTGGTGTACGACCATCAATATCTGTCGCGCCTTCGACCTGCCAGGCTGCGCTTGATGCCCCCCACATAAAATCCTTAGGAAATTCAGGCGGATTCTTGTAATGCATTATGCTCCTTTTCTTTGAATATTTAGAATACAATCACCAACATTTTTCTCGCCAAAATGTTTTTCGGTGATTTCGAATTCTTCAGGATTGATCAACACAACAGGGATAGTAATGTCGTAACCCTCTTTTGAGAGAGCGTTAAAATCAAATCGCAGCAAGAGGTCTCCCCGCCTAACACTCTGACCAACACTAACCATTGCATTGAAGTGTTTTCCCCCAAGTTTTACTGTGTCCATTCCAACGTGGATTAAAATTTCAACCCCTTCGGGGCTGGTTATGGCGACACTATGGAGTGTGTTTGCTAAGACACTAATCTCACCGCCTATGGGTGAGTAGAGTGTGCCTTCGGTCGGCATGATAGCGAAACCTGGACCCAGCATGCCCTGGGCAAAAACAGGATCCTTCGCCTTATCCATTGAAAATGCAAAACCTGCTGCCGGCATAAAAACTAAAATATCTTTCTTTGAAGTTTCTGTCATAAATATTCCTTTCTTTAACGTTTATTTTTGAGGATCATGTTACGAATATGGACAGTCATGTAACCCAGTTCAGTATCTGTCATTCTGTGACCGAGCTGACTTTGAACCATTTTGGCTATTTCCTGGCTACACAGGTATTCTCGTGGATAAAGTTCGCTAATCATTTTCCCGTATTCGTCCTCTGGAATTCCATCATCCCACTGACCACCCTTCATTATTCTCGACATTAAAAATCGGATATGAACAACAAATCGCTGGAAGTGAAAAGCATCGTTATCGATCCTACAGTTAAAAAAGGACTGGATATGCTCAATGATTTGATCTAACAAAGTGGTTGATTTGAGAAAGTCAGGAAATTCGGAGTCATAGCGGGCACTGGCAATGTGCATAGCGATAAATCCGGCTTCATTTTCATCAAATTGAATTCCCAGGTTGGTTTTGATCAACTCGACCGCAAATTTCCCCACCTCAAATTCCTGAGGGTAGTACTGCTTGATTTCCCAGAGGATAGGGTTAGAAAAGAGCTGCATTTTGTCGTATCGTTCGATCGCAAAAGAAATATGGTCCGTCAGAGTCAGAAAGAGAGTCGGATTGAATTTGCCGCCAATCAATCTATGAGCTTCAGTGATAACTTCTCTGCCAATTGCGTAATGCTTGTCGGGGATGCTGCCTAGTTGATTGATTATCGAAGAGAAATTTACTTGGGAATTTGCACGGAAAACCTGATCTATCGCCCCTTCAGGAATGTTATCACCTACCTTTTTAGCAAATCCGATTCCCCTACCGATCAGAATGACCGGTTCACCAAGTTCTTCTGAGTAAACAACATTGTTATTGATGATCTTTCGAATTTTCACAATGCTTAGTCCTGATCAATTAACAAAAAGAGCAAAACCGACAATTAAGTAAATTTGTGGTTTTGCCCGAAAGGTGACAATCCTGATATTATATTTTTTTTATTAGAACACAAGAGATTATATGATAGGGGTTAAATTGTGTCAAGGGTTCCCGCATTAGTTCCAGGGCAATTGCATCTAATTAAGT
>DIVL01000004.1 GCA_002435825.1 Anaerolineaceae bacterium UBA6133 | reverse complement strand
TACATTAATATTGAGGCAATGCGCGATTTCCCCAGCTTTGACAAAATCGCCTATAATTATTGAGAGTGTCTTGACAACAAAAATTATAGCGTTAAAATAGTTGATGTGTAAACTACACTCATGGGTTAATCAATGATGCAGCAAACCAAATTCGAGCTATATGAATCGCTCAAGTCGATATTTCTCCACATCGATAATCACGAGAAGTCCTTTCTCGCTCGTTATGATTTGAATATTCCGCGCTTTTACGTACTCATGCATGTTGAGAAGAATCCAGGAATTAATTATATTGAGTTAAGTGACCTGCTGCTCTGCACAAAGAGCAACACGACTCGCGTCGTTAGGGGAATGCAAAAAGATGGCCTGATCAACCGGGAAAACGACCCAAGTGACCGGCGCAGCTATCGGCTCACCCTGACAAAAGCAGGGCGCGATTTGTTCAAGCGCGTTTACCCCGACTACAAAATGCTAGTTGATGGGTTAATGTCCAAGCTTGATAAGGCAAAACTTGAAGATTACCTTAAAGCAAGCTCAGAAATTGAAAACACCCTGACCCCTGACGGGGCGGAACCGATTACAGGTTAACCTTACCAGGCAGGGGCTCAGGATGGAATATCAAAACCATGGCAATAATGCCAAACAAGTTCTATCGTTTCAATTCAAAAGGAGAAAGAAATGAAGAAAAGCTATATTTTGATTGCAATCGCATTGATTGCGACTCTGTTGCTCGGTGCCTGCGGCACTTCAACTGAGGCTCCCGTGGAAGAACCAGTTGCCACCCTGCGTATTTGGGCTGACGAACAGCGCGCTCCAGTTCTGAGTGAACTCGGCGCCCAGTTCCAGGCAGAATACAACGTGGCAGTGGTTGTTGAGAACATCTCAGGCATCCGCGATCAATTCCTCGTGGCCGCGCCCGCTGGCGAAGGTCCGGACATCATCGTTCTGGCTCACGACCAGCTGCCTGCCCTGACCGAATCCGGCCTTATCGCTGAACTCGATCTGGGTGCAAAAGCGGCTGAATTCGACCCCGAATCCCTGAAAGCTTTTTCCTATGAAGGCAAGCTCTTTGGCATGCCCTATGCCCGTGAGAACCTCGGCTTTTTCTACAATGCCGACCTGGTCGAAGAAGTCCCCACCACTTGGCAGGGCGTCTATGACCTCTCCAAGACTCTCATCGAAGCTGGTGACATCCAATACGGTATCGTTTTAGCTGGCACCTCCTACGACGCCTATCCCTGGATGACCTCTCAGGGTGGTTACATTTTCGGCGTTGACGAAAACGGCGACTATAACCCCACCGATGTCGGTGTCGGTTCTGAAGGCATGATTGCATTCGGCGAAATGGCGCTGAAGTGGAAGAATGACGGTATCCTGTCTGACAACCTCGACAATACCACCGCCAAATCCATGTTCCTGAACGGCGATGTTGCCTTCTTCATGAACGGACCATGGGAAATCAATAACCTCAAAGCCTCCGGTTTGAACTTTGGCATCGCCAAATTCCCCGATGGCGGTTATCCCTTCCTCGGTGTTCAGGGCTTTGCGGTAAATTCCATGTCCGAGAATGTTCAGCTTGCGCAGACTTTCCTGACCGAATTTGTTGCGACTGAAGAAGCCATGCTGGCTCTCTACGAAGCTGACCCCCGTGGTTCAGCTTACCTGCCTGCAGCTGCAATGATCGACGATCCTTATCTGAAGGGTATCGCCGAAGCTGGTGAAAATGCCGTCCCAATGCCTGCCATCCCCGCGATGGGTAAGGTCTGGGGTGACTGGGGCAATGCCCTCACCTTCATTTTCGACGGTTCCAAAACCCCTGCCGAAGCTTACACATTTGCACAGGAAGCTATCGTTGCCGCTATCGGTTTGGATACCACCGGCATGATCAACCTGCCTGGTTCATGGCAAAAAGCTGCCGGCTTTGATTGCGAATGGAATCCTGCGTGCGCCGATACCGTTATGACCCTTGGTGATGACGGTCTCTACACTGCGACCTTCACAATCCCTGCTGGCGATTACGAAGTCAAAGTTGCCCATGATGGCGGCTGGGACACCAACTATGGTGTTGATGGCGTCGCTGGTGGTGACAATATCCTCTTCACAGTCGCTGCCGATGGCGAAGTTACCTTCGTTTACGACCCCGAAACCCATATCCTGGACATTCAACTGCCCTAAGATTTAGTCTGTCAGGAGGCTTGCATTAGCAAGCCTCCTTTTTTCAACAGGGAAAGGAGAATCATGTGATGGACGCAAATCCGACGCCATTAAAAGGTGAATTTGTCAAAAAAACCATCCTGGGTGCTGGTAATTTGCTTACCTATCTGATTGTTCTCGTTGTGGATATCGCCCTGGGCTTTTTTGCGTTTAAACTCTTTAGTCTTGGCTATACCCCACTGGGAATTTGTTTTGTTCTCATCATCATCATGATCAGCGTGGCCTTCCTGATCCCAAAAGCCCATATGTTCAAATGGATGGCAATTGGTCTCTCAGCCTGGCTTCTTTTTTCAATATTTCCGATTGTTTATACGATTTACAATGCTTTCACCAACTATGGCGATGGTCACCTGATCTCTCAAACGCAGGCTATCGGACAGATCCAGGCGCAAACCTATTTGCCCGAAACCGGTAAAGCTTATCAATGGATCGCTTACCGTTCACCGGAAAATGAATATTTGCTCTGGCTCAAAGACGCGGATGGCAACACCACGCTGGTTACCCAGGTGGACCTGGAAGGCGATGCAGAGATTCCGCTTGTTAGTGGAGAAAATGGGATTGGCGAGCTGGATGAGGAGGGAGCCCCGGTCACGATTGAGGGTTACACCCGCCTCAATCGCATCCTTGCGGCTACAGACAAGAACCTGACCAATATCAAATTTGGCGATCCCGAAAACACGATCCAGGTGCGGTCGCCTTCGGAGGCCGCGGAGCTTCTGCCTCTCTATGCCTATGACCCTGAAACCAACACCTTTACCCATGCAACCACGGGCACGCAATATTTCGATCAAGAAGGTACGTATACGGCAAAAAATGGCGAGCGGCTGATCCCTGGTTACACTGCCCTTGTAGGCACGAAGAACTTTGTCCAGTTCGTCAACAGTCCCGGTTTGCGCGGACCTTTGGTGACAATCGTTATTTGGAACTTTCTCTTTGCCACCTTCAGCCTCTTGCTGACATTCTCCGTGGGCTTGCTGATTTCGATTATTTACGGCGATCCCAAGTTCAAGGGCAAGAAAATATTACGGTCTCTTTTGCTGATCCCCTACACCATCCCCAGCCTGATCACCATCTTGATTTGGCGAGGTATGTTCAACCCTGATTTGGGTGTCATTAATCGCATACTCGAGAGCGTCTTCAACATTTCGCCCCGCTGGTTCACCCAGCCCTGGTTAGCGCGTATCGCCTTGCTTGTCGTGAACACCTGGTTGGGTTACCCGTACTGGATGTTGGTTACAAGCGGCGCTTTGCAATCCATCCCAGGTGATATTTATGAAGCAGCAGAAATCGACGGCGCAAGTGGGTGGCAGCGTTTCAGGAGCATTACCCTCCCGCTTCTTCTCGTAAGTGTCGGTCCTCTGATGATTTCTTCCTTCATCTTCAACTTCAACAACTTCAACCTGATTTACGCTTTCATCAACGGCGGACCGCCAATACCGACTGCGACAACCCAGGCTGGTTACACCGACATCATCATCAGCTACGTCTACAACCTGGCATTCGCCAGTGGGCGCGGCGTGCAATACGGCTATGCTTCAGCGATTTCGCTGATCTTGTTCTTGCTGATTGCGGTCATGTCTTTGCTGCAATTCAGATTCACAAATATGTGGGAGGAGGTTGGCGAAAATGTCTAAACAACCATTATCCGGCAAACGTAGTCGAACCATCGGTTTGGTCTGGCGCTGGGCTCTGGCCGCTGTCTTGATCCTCTTCAGTATCTTCCCGGTATTGTGGATCGTTTCGGCTTCGATCAACCCCGTCAATGACCTGGCAAATCAAAAACTGATCCCGGATAACTGGGGTTTCGACAACTTCCGCCAATTGGTGACGAATCCGATTTTCCCCTTCTTCACCTGGCTGAAGAACTCGTTGATCATTGCGACAGTTTCCACCTTACTGACCCTTTCACTGACCACACTGGCAGCCTTCGCTTTCTCAAGGTTCCGCTTCAGAGGGCGGCAGAGCATGCTCAAATCCATCCTCCTGATCCAGAGCTTCCCCAACCTACTGGCAATTGTGGCTCTGTTCACCATCATCAAGCAAATCGGGGATGTGTTCCCGCCCTTTGGGCTCAATACCCATGCTGGCTTGATCCTGGTCTATTCCGGCGGTGCGATGGGTATGAACATCTGGCTGATGAAGGGCTATATGGATACTATCCCAAGAGATATCGACGAATCGGCTCATGTGGACGGCGCAACCGACTGGCAGGTCTTTTCGCAACTGATCTTGCCTTTGCTGCGGCCAATTCTGGTTGTTATCTCTATTCTGAGTTTCATCGGGACCTACGGCGAGTTTATTATCGCGCGTACGCTGCTCACCCAACGTGAGATGCAGACCGTCATGGTGGGTCTGCAGATCTTCACTGCCGGGCAGTACACCAAGAACTGGGGCATCTTTGCCGCCGGCGCCTTGATTGCCGCCCTGCCGATCATGATCATCTATTTGATCCTGCAGGACCAGATCGTCGGCGGTCTCACCCAGGGAGCTGTTAAGGGTTAGAACCCTCTTTTATTGGTTTTCACAGCCGGGTTCCAGTGCGGAACCCGGCATATTTTATTTTCGTTGTCTGGTTGCTTAGAACTTGAGGCGAGACACAGTGCCTGTAGGGCGAGATTGGAAGCACTGCAGACCCTATGTTTGGGGGATCTTTCGTGCTTCCAATCCGCCACCAACCATGCATTGGCGGATTGAGGAGGGATAAAGGTGACTAAGCATTTATATTGAGATCCACCTCAATCTCGCCCTACAGGTCAAGCGTACGTATTCGGTAAAGTGGGTAGGCTGAATCCCATGGCACCAAGTATCTTACAAAAGTGCAAAGTGCCGCGGTTTTTGCCGTTCTAATTTTGCACTTTGTGACTCTATTCCGGATTAGATTCGATTTTATTCCGCAAGGATGGTAATGCCTGAACCTGGGGTGACAGAGCCAATCTGCCACATGGGGATCGCGCGCGCGTCGGCTTCTGCCTGGAATTCCGCGGCTTTCTCTTCAGGAACGGCGATTAACAGCCCACCGCTGGTCTGGGGGTCGTAGAGCAGGGTCTGGAGATTGATGGAAAGCTTGCCGACAACGGTGACCTTGGGGCTGAAGTAGAGCTGGTTGTCCGATGCTCCGCCGGGGAAGGTATAGGTATAAGCGTATTTTTGAGCTGCCTTCATGAGGGGGATGCTGGGGTAGTGGATGCGCAGGGCAACCCCGCTTGCCTCAGCCATCTCAGTGGCGTGACCGAGAAAACCAAAACCGGTGATGTCGGTGGCGGCGTGGAGGGCGAAATCGACCGCCAGTTGGGCGGCATCGCGGTTGAGGCGTTTCATCCAGTTGACGGCATCTTCGAGTTCTTCAGGGGAAGTGAGGCTGCGTTTGAGCGCGGTGGTGATGACGCCAGCGCCGAGCGGTTTGGAGAGAAAGAGGCGGTCGCCAGGGCGCAGGCCGGATTTGGTGAGAAACTGGTGGTTCTGAACAATGCCGAGGGCGACGAGACCGAACTTAGGTTCTTCATCCTTGATGGAATGCCCGCCAGCGATGACAACGCCGGCTTCAAGAGCTTTTTCGGCAGCACCGCGCACGATTGCTTGGGTGATCTCGAGGGGCAGCGTGGCAGGCAGGGCGGAAATATTGAGCGCGAAGAGGGGCTTGCCGCCCATCGAGTAAACATCCGAGAGCGCGTTGGCGGCAGCGATGGCGCCGTAGTCGTAGGGATCGTCGACAACGGGAGTGAAAAAATCGACGGTGGCGACGAGCGATTGATGGTCATCGAGGCGCCAAACAGCAGCATCATCAGCGGAATCCAGTCCGATGAGAAGATCAGGGTAAACGTGACCCTGGAAGGTGTCTTTGATTGGCAGCAGAACCTGCGCCAGCGTTTCCGCGTCGACTTTGGACGCTCAGCCCGCGCAGGCGGAGAGCGAAGTCAGGCGGAAGGGTGGGGTGTTTGTCATGGGTCAATCATACTTGATTTTGGGACATTTTGTAGATGGAAAATGTGTAGAGGGTTTGTGGAAGGAAGGGGTTGAAGTGAGGTTGGAAGTTATATAGAATCATGTCACATAGTGGAAAGGACTGAGATGAAAAAACAATTTTTCGCATTTCTTGCGGTAGGCTTGGTCGCAATCCTGGTGCTTGGGGCGTGTTCTTCGGAGGGAGTAGCAACAACGGTGCAGGAGGCACCTGCGGTTGAGCTGACCGACGCTGAGATGGAAGCACTGATCACGGAGAAAATCCACGATAAGCACACGCTGGAATTTATCCTGGAGCAGGAGAAGACCACAGAGGAGCGGTCAGAGACCTTGGATCGCATGATCCAGTATGGGGCAGAGATCAGCCCGGAAGAGAAGACGCTGATAGTTGAGTGGCTGGTGAATCGAAATAACTAGTTTGAAGGTTGTTTAATGGAAAACCGGGACCATGGCATCCCGGTTTTTTGTTTAGGGTGGAGGAGGTTTGTGCAGTACCGGAATTTAAAATTGCCACCGACAGGAATTGACCTGCGTAAACTGGAAAGTCGAATCCCAAAAAGGGCGGATAGGAGTAAACTTGATCGGAACATTCGGATAAACGCATATATGGAGGCTGATGAACAAGGAGCATCTCGACAAAGAGTTGAAATTGCTGCACGAACGGATTTGTCCGGCTTTGAGCCATCCTCTGCGGATGAAGATCTTGTACCTGTTGAACGAGAAAGCGCTCAACGTGGGCGAGTTAACCGCGGAAATGGACATCCCACAGAGCTCTGTGTCGCGGCATTTGCGCGTGCTGCGTGAGAGGGGGCTCGTTTGGGCTGAGCGGCAAGGGACCACGATCTGGTATGCGTTAGCAGAACCGGAGTTGGCGACCGTAATCGATATTTTACGCAGGATCCTTGGCAGGCAGCTTGAGAGCCATGTGGATCAGGCACAATCGATTTTAGGTATTTTGCCGGAGGAGGCATAAATGAAGGTGGTGATCATAGGCGGAGTGGCAGGCGGAGCAAGTACAGCGGCGCGATTGCGGCGCGTAGACGAGGAGGCGGAGATTGTGATGCTGGAAAAGGGACCGTATGTGTCTTTCGCTAATTGCGGACTGCCATACTACCTGAGCCGCACAATCAACGAGAGGGAGAAGCTCCTGGTGACGACACCCGCGAGCCTGAAGGAGATGCTGAATATCGACGCGCGCCCCAACAATGAGGTGATCGCGATCGACCGTAGTGGCAAGAGTGTGCTGGTAAGGGAATATCCCACTGGCAGGGAGTACAGCGAAAACTACGATAAGCTGGTATTGGCGCCCGGAGCAGAGCCGATCGTTCCGCCGCTGCCAGGCGTGGACCTGGAGGGAGTGTTTGTGCTGCACAATATCCCCGAGCTGGACGCGCTGGATGCCTACATCAAAACGAAGCAAGTCAAGCGGGCTGTGGTAATTGGGGGCGGCTTCATCGGACTGGAAGTGGCGGAAAACCTGTCGGAAACCGGGATAAGCGTTAGCGTTGTGGAGATGCTCAACCAGGTAATGGCGCCGGTCGACTACGAAATGGCTGTGGAGGTGCACGAACACCTGGCGCTGCACGGGATTGGGCTGGTGTTGGGGGATGGACTTAAGGCGATCCAAAAGGCAGAAGGCAATGGAACACTGAAGGTGCAGACCAGCAGCGGAAAGGAACTGGAGACCGACCTGGTGGTGCTGGCAATAGGCGTTCGCCCAAACACCAGGCTGGCTAAGGAAAGCGGCATCGAAGTGACCCAACGCGGGCATATTGTCACAAACGAGCGCATGCAGACTTCAGATCCCGATATTTACGCGGTGGGGGACGCGGTGCAGGTGAAGTCAGCCATTACTGGTCAGCCCACGTCGCTGGCACTGGCAGGACCAGCAAGCCGGCAGGGGAGAGTGGCGGCGGATAACATCGCCGGCCGGGATATGACTTTCAAGGGCGTGTCGGGCACGTCGGTGGTGAAGGTGTTTGACCTGACGGTGGCATCAACCGGCATGAACAGCCGGCAATTGCAGCAGGCAGGGCTGGTGTTCGAGTCGGTGGCAACGCACAATAACAATCATGCCAGCTATTATCCGGGGGCATCCCCGATCCATCTAAAACTATTATTCGGACCTGAGGGGCAGATCTATGGCGCCCAGGCGGTGGGAACAACGGGGGTGGAGAAGCGCATCGATGTGATCGCGACCGCGATGCACGGCAAGTTGAGCGTATTTGACCTTGAGGATCTGGAGCTGAGTTACGCGCCGCCCTTTGGCTCGTCGAGAGATCCCGTGAACAACATCGGATTTGCGGCTGCGAATATGCTCAGGGGTGACTGCCCTGTCAGGCATTGGGATGAGGTTGCGGGGCTGGAGAGCAGCGAATGGTTCCTGCTGGATGTCAGAGAGCAGGAAGAGCAGGCTGTGGGGGCAGTGGGCGGGGCGCATAATATCCCACTGGGCGAACTGAGAAGCCGGCTGGCTGAACTGCCGAAAGACAGGAAGATCCTGGTAAATTGCGCAACCGGGCAGCGTTCCTATTTTGCGACACGGATGCTGCGCCAGAAGGGCTTCGATGCCTATAACCTTTCTGGTGGATATAAAACTTATGCGTTAGGGGTCGCGGAACAATCAGGGGCAACGCTGGTGGAGGGTAAACCTGTGGTGAATATGGAAAAAGAGGAAGTGAAAGTCGTAACAGAAGGCAATCAGTACCAACTGGATGCCTGTGGATTGCAGTGCCCGGGACCGATCCTGAAGCTTTATACGAAGGTTAAAGAGATGGAAGACGGCGACCAGGTGACGGTTAAAGCCACAGATCTGGGGTTTGCGCGGGACGTGGAAGCGTGGACAAAGTCGACTGGCAACCGGTTGTTATCACTTGAGGCGAAAGCCGGAGAGATCACGGCGGTCGTCCAGAAGGGTACAGCGGCGGTGGCAGAAGTACCAGTGAGTGGAACTCAGGCGCAGAAACACACTAAAGGAGAAGACCTGACCATGGTGGTATTCTCAGGGGAATTGGATAAGGCAATCGCGGCGTTCATCATTGCCAATGGATTTGCCTCCATGGGGCAGCAGGCAACGATCTTTTTCACCTTCTGGGGTCTCAACATGCTGAAGAAACCCAAAGCGCCGGCTCTGAAGAAGACTTTTATAGAGAAAATGTTTGGCTGGATGTTGCCGAGAGGTGCTGAAAAGCTGAAACTTTCGCAAATGCACATGGGTGGAGCAGGAACTGCTATGATCAAAGGCATCATGCAGAAACATCACGTTGATTCCCTGCCTGAGATGATCAAAACTGCCCAGGAAAATGGCGTGAAATTGCTGGCATGCCAGATGTCAATGGAGTTGATGGGCATCCAGCAGGAAGAGCTGCTCGACGGAGTGGAGTTGGCAGGGGTGGCGACCATGGCAGCCGCTGCCAGCAACTCCAATACCCATTTCTTTATCTAAAACTAGTTACCAGTAGAAACAAGAAGACCCCAGGTCGGGGTCTTCTTGTTTAACATCACTTATCATACATTTGCCACTGAAACAGGTAGCTTTTCGAGGATCATTTCCGGGGAACGTCTTTGACGCGGGTCATGAGCAGGGTGGCGATGGCGATGAAGAAGGCTGACACAACAAACATGGTGATGTAGTCGAATCGGGCTACCAACGAGCCGGCAAGCACCGGAGCAAGCAGCAGGAATGAGCCCGTCAGAGTGCGACCCATGCCGAGGTAGGTCGGTCTGAGTGATTCTTCGCCCAGTTCCATGATTAGCATGTTATCGCCAATACCAACTCCGGACTGATAAAGACCGAACAGGGCAAAGACCAGGTAATAAAGCCAGATGTTTTTGCTGAAGATAGCCACAAGAAGAGCAGCAAACCAGCAGATAAAAGACAAAACCACGATTTTTTTGGGACCAATGCGGTCGCCAACAGCACCCCAAAAGGCGTAACCCAAAACGCTGCTGGTAAGAATGACGCCAGTGAAGACCGCAGCTTGTTCATCGGGAAGGTGGAAGGTTTTGATGGCAAAAACCGCAATGAAAGCGGTAGCCATGTTGCCAATGAAGGAGATTGAGCGGGCGAGCAGGTAGAGTCGGAAGTTGGCGTCTTTTTTTAGGATCCCCCCAAACATGCTGAAGTCAATAGCAGGTTTTTTGGGCTGCGCGAGTGCGGTATCGGAGATGGGTGGGGTGGGTTGCTCCGGTTCGGGTTCGCGATTCTGGACGTAGCAGGCGAAGGAAAGCCATTGGATGATGACGGCGATGCCAAAGCCAAGGGCGTAATTGCGGGGATAGCTTAAATTGGCGAGGATGAGCCCACTGAGCACAGATCCGAGGATGCCAGCTCCCTGACCAAAAACGAGAGAAAAGCCGAAGAAGCGCGCGCGGTGGCTGATGGGAATAACCCGAGCCATAACCTCCTGCCAGGGCAGGGCGGCCATGCCACTGGCTATTCCGCGCCAGGTCATCAGCAGGAAAAGAAGGATGAGGGCAGTAGACTTGCCGATATTAGGGATAGCAAGCGCGAGCAATGGGAAAAACAGGTTGGGGATCCTTTCAAAGAAGCCCATGCGCATTGAGAAAGGCAGGATCTTTGAGTTGTGGGTGACCCTGGAAGCCATGAACATCTGAGGCAAAAACCAGCCAGCGCTGACGATGGCGGGCATGAGACCGATGAGCAAGGGGTTGTCGGTGAGGGTGGCGGCAAAGACAGGCATAATGGTGTTGACGTTCCAAAAGCTGTCAGCCATGAGGAAGAAACTAAAGTCCAGGGTGTTAATGATGGCATTATGGCGGAAATGCTGCGCGACAGACGCAGGAACGTTATCCTCGGGGCGGATGCGGAATAAATTTGAAACGAGAAAGCGGATGCGATTGGACATAGATGTAGTGGGTAGATTATAAAAGGAAATGACGAATCTGAACCCGATTCGAGTGAATTTAATACGCGAATCATAACCAAGTGCGGTTGGACTACCTGATTTGGTATTGACATTCGGGTTTTAATTTGTTATCCTATTGTTAATCATTACTAACGCGCGTTAATAGTTGCTAAGGAAACTAATGAGTAGGAGAGTTACCAGTCAGGACGTGGCAGACCTGGCAGGAGTATCAAGAACTACTGTCTCTTTTGTCCTGAATGACGTCCATCGCTTTTCAATCCGCCCGGAGACGGCAGAAAAAGTCCGTCTGGCTGCCCAGCAACTGGGTTACTACCCCAACGCGTCCGCCAAAGCATTAGCTTCCAATCAAACCAAAAATATCGGTCTTATCATCAGCCGTGCTCCGCAATATATTGCTTCTGACCCCTTCCTGCCCCAGATATTAAGCGGGCTATTAGATGCGCTTAAAGAAAATTCGCAGGGTTTACTGCTGGAATGGGTTGAGCCAGGTCAACAACTACAGACTTACCTTGAACTTACCCGGGCGCATCATATCGATGGGATGATCCTGATGACTCCCCGGCTGGATGACCCTGGGCTGCGAGCTTTGGAAGAAGCTGACATCCCGGTAGTATTGATGGGCTACATCCCCGGATCATCTCTGCATTCGGTAGATGTGGACAATCTGGCTGCTGCTGAAACAGCCGTAAGTCATTTGATCAAGTTGGGACACAGGTGTATCGCCTGTATCACCAATGCTGCCTTACCTTACACCTCAGCCACTCAAAGACTGGATGGGTATAAAATTGCGCTTCAGAAGGCTGGTATCGCTTTTGACCCGGCTTTGGTGCGCGAAGCGGATTTTGACATCAGGAGCGGCTATCGAGCAATGAAATCCCTGCTTGAATCAAAGCAGAAGTTCACAGCAGTTTTTGTGGCAAGTGATAATGTCGCGCTGGGGGCATATTCTGCCCTGAGTGAAGCCGGATTATCAATTCCGGATGACATATCAATAGTCGGTTTTGACGACATTCCAATGGCATCTTTTGTCAGCCCTACACTAACGTCGGTAGCTGTATCGGGGCAAGAGATTGCCATTGAGTCGTATAATTTACTTACTCGTTTGATGCGTGGAGATTTACCCGAGTCCCGCTCGGTTACTCTGCCCACACGTTTAATCCCCCGCCAATCTTCACGGGAGATAGGAAGGAGAGGAAAAAGAGGAGCTGAGAATTAGTCTGCCCAGTTTGTAAGTTGTTTCAACGATTAATCTACTTTCAAAGGAGAAACTATGTTTAAGAAAAATGCTTTTTGGTCAACATTAGCGATATTGTTAATTGCGACCATGCTGCTTGGTGCTTGCCAGGCAGCCCCCGCTGAAGCACCTGTTGTGGATGTACCTGCCGAAACCGTGGCAGCCCTCCCACAAGGACAGGAACTTGCCAATGCTTATGCTGGCATGTACACAGGCACTGTTGTCACTATGGCTGGTCCTTTCACCGACCAGGATGAGGTCGTTTTCAATGACAGCATCAAGTCCTTCGAAGAGAAAACTGGCATCGACATTCAATATACCGGCTCAAAGGAATTTGAAGCCAGCATCAACATCCGCCTGGATGGTGGTGATCGTCCTGACATCGTCGACTATCCGCAACCTGGTTTGTTGAGATATGCCGTGGAAAAAGGCTATGCCATCGACATGAACACCCTGATAAATCCTGACTGGATCAAGACGAACTACAGCCAGGCCTGGCAGGATCTGGGCACTATGACCGGTCCCAACGGCGACATCGTTGCTGGTATCTGGGCACGTGCCAATGGTAAATCCTTCGTCTTCTACCCCAAGAAAGCCTTCGACGAGGCTGGCTATACAGTCCCCACCACCTGGGAAGAGATGATGACCCTCACAGAACAGATTGCCTCTGATGGCGACACCCCCTGGTGTATCGGCATCGAATCCGGTGCGGCTACTGGCTGGACCATGACCGACTGGATTGAGGACCTGATGCTGCGTGTCGCTGGTGGTGAAGCCTACGACCAATGGGTCGCTGGTGAACTCAAATTCGACTCACCTGAAATGAACGAAGTGCTCGATTACATCGAAGCTATCTGGTTCAATGACGCCTATGTTTATGGCGGCCGCGCTGCCATCCCCACCATCAACTTTGGTGATGCCCCCAAACCCATGTTTGAAAACCCACCCAAATGCTGGTTCAATCGCCAGGGTAACTTTGTGACCACCTTCTTCCCCGAAGAAACTGTCGCAGGTGTGGACTATTCCTTCTTCTACCTGCCTGGTATCAAGGAAGAACACGGCAGCCCAGTGCTCGGCGCTGGCGACATCTATGCGGTCTTCAATGATCGTCCGGAAGTGCGCGCTGTCATACAGTACTTCTCAACCGGTGAATCCCTCAAGGTTTGGGTTGAGCAGGGCGGCGCCATCCTGACCCACAACGATGCTTCTCTTGACTGGTATGTGGATCCTGTGACCCGTGATGTAGCTGAAACCATCCGCAACGCCACAACCTTCCGCTTCGACGGCTCCGACCTAATGCCGGGTGCTGTTGGCGCAGGTACCTTCTGGAAGTACATGACCGATTACGTTTCCGGCTCAATCACGCGGCAGGAAGCCCTGCAGCAGATTGACGCCTCCTGGCCACAGTAAAACTGAAGCCAGATTGAGTTAGCATAAAAAATGGAGAGCAGGCGCCAGATCCAAGCCTGCTCTCCAAACCATAAACTCCAAACAGCTGAGGAGGTGACTGGATGAGTGTAGTAGAAGCTAAAACACCAACACCAGATGGCAATAATTCGATAAACAAAATCCTTACGTGGTTTGGCACCACTCTGGGTCAAATTCTGGTATCCATTTTCGTCCCTGCACTGACTTTTTTGGTTTTGTGGCAGGGATATTTATTTCTTCAAAGAGCTCAAGCTCCCCAAATTGTTCAAGTTTTAGTGGCGATTGTTTGGGGGGTTGGCGGAGTCGCCTTGCTCTATGTGGTCACTAACTGGCTGGTTATGAAACTACCCAAACGGGTTTCCAGGGTGCTGCAACCCTTTGTTTTTGTAGGTCCTGCTGTAGCAATTATGGCATGGTTCCTGGCAATTCCGGTGTTTCGCTCACTGATCGCCAGTTTCCGCAACTACCTGGGGACGGAGTGGGTTGGATTTGAAAATTACAAATTTGCTTTCACTGATCCGCGCATGCTTGAAACGTTCCGCAACAACTTGTTGTGGCTCATATTTGGCACGGCTTTCAGTGTGGGGCTGGGATTGCTAATTGCGACCCTGGCAGACCGCACCAAGGCCGAAGTGATCTATAAGTCAATCATTTTCACCCCCATGGCGATCTCCTTTGTTGGTGCGGGTGTTATCTGGAAGTTCATTTACACCTATAAAGGCACTGGCGTGGGCATCCAGGAAATTGGTTTGTTGAATGCAATCGTCACAGCACTGGGAGGCGCGCCACAACCGTGGTTGAATCTTCCACCGTGGAACAACTTTCTGCTCATTATCATCATGATCTGGCTGCAGACTGGCTACGCAATGGTGATTCTCTCCAGCGCTATCAAAGGCGTGCCAGCTGAATTATTGGAAGCGGCTCGTATCGACGGCGCCACCGAGATAAAAGCCTTTTTCTCAATCATTGTGCCCTATATTCAAGGGACCCTGCTGACAGTGACCACTACTATCGTGATCTTCAGCCTGAAGACTTTTGATATTGTGCGCGTGATGACTGGTGGCAATAACGGCACTAACGTGATTGCTAATGAGTTTTACCTTCAAAGCTTTACCTATACCGACGCGGGCAAGGCTTCGGCCATCGCTATTGTGTTGTTGTTGCTGGTGACACCGATCATTTTCTATAACGTCAGCCAATTCAATAAATCAAGAAGGGGGTTCTAATGGCTAAGAAAACCTTAAAAACCGCCAAGCAAAAGTCCACCTTTTGGAACAATTTCATCCTGATCATAATTTGTATAATCTGGTTGGTTCCAATACTCGGCATCCTGATCACCTCATTCCGCCCCAGCGAAGAGATCTTCCGCAGTGGCTGGTGGAATGTGTTCCCCCACAAAGAGAATGTTGAGGTTGAGCGTATCGTCCTGCCGGAATCTGTAGACCTCGACGGTTCCTTTGAAATATTAGGCAAAACTGCCACCTTCGAAGAGTTTCGCAATACGGTTGAATTGGATGACGGACGTCTGATTACCTGGTATGGCAACAAACGCACCCGGACTGCGATTATTTCTGAGGTACGTTGGGTCGGTTTTGCAACCAATCTGACCTTAAAAAACTACTCAGATGTAATTGGCGGAAAAACGATCAGTTATAAAAACGCTGAAGGTCAGACCATCACCCGCACCGGCAATAACCTGGGTGGCGCTTTCCTCAACTCGCTGGCAGTCTCCATTCCAGGTACGATTATCCCAATCCTGATCGCGGCATTCGCCGCCTTCGGTTTTGCCTGGTTGGAATTCCCCGGGCGGAACACCGTCTTCACCATTATTGTGGCTTTGCTGGTAGTACCGTTGCAAATTGCCCTGGTCCCGGTCCTCAAGGACTATGTGAACATGGGGCTCAATGGTACGTTTTTGGGCATCTGGTTGGCGCACACTGGCTTTGGTTTGCCGTTGGCTACCTACCTGCTCTTCAATTACATCAGTACTATTCCCCGTGAATTGTTGGAATCGTCCTACATTGACGGAGCTTCCAATTTCACCATTTTTACGAAACTGATCCTGCCGCTGTCTGTTCCAGCTTTGGCATCCTTCGCCATCTTCCAGTTCTTGTGGCTCTGGAACGACTACCTGGTCGCCCTGGTCTTCCTGGGTGAGAAAAACCAGACTGTCACCATCGCGGTTGCCCGTTTGGTCGGAGAAAAAGGACAGGATTGGCACTTGATGACCTCGGCAGCTTTTGTCAGTATGATCCTGCCGTTGATTGTCTTCCTCGGATTGCAGCGCTACTTTGTGCGCGGCATGATGGCCGGCTCGGTAAAAGGATAGTTCTTTATCAACACGCTGGCTCTACATGAGCCAGCGTGATTGGTTCAACAGCTCCCTTGCCTGTGTTTTGATGCGGGAGGTTGGTTCATAACGCCAGCGGAAATACCCTTCCATGCGTTATATGTATTGACCACTCCCTTTTAGTTACGGATATTATTTATCAATAGAGTGATGCGAGAGGACACCATGCTTCAAAAAACCCCGTGGTACACAGATGCCATCTTCATGGAGCTCAACACCCGCGCCTTCAAGGACTACGATGCTGATGGCTGGGGGGACCTGCCGGGGTTGACGTCCAAACTGGACTACATCAAAGACCTTGGGGTGGACGCGATCTGGTTGTTACCGATCATGCCTTCTCCACTGCGGGATGATGGCTATGACGTGAGCGATTTTTGTGACATTTTCCCTGCATATGGCAACCTGGAGGATTTCAAGAGGCTGATTGAACAGGCACACGAACAGGGTTTGAGGATCATCGTCGAGATCATTCCAAACCACACCTCCGATCAACACTTCTGGTTCCAGGCCTCGCATGATCCGCGGCACCCTCAGCACGCAAAATATCGGGATTGGTACGTCTGGTCTGATACCGATCAGAAATACCAGGACGCAAGGATTATCTTCACAGACTCGGAGACCTCCAACTGGACTTATGACCCGCTGAGGGGGCAGTATTTCTGGCACAGGTTTTACTCAACCCAGCCCGACCTGAATTATGACAATGAGGAAGTACAGCAGGCGATGCTGGATGTGGTCAAGTTCTGGATCGATTTGGGTGCGGATGGGCTGCGCGTGGATGCGCCGCCATATCTGTTTGAACGGGAAGGGACGAACTGCGAGAATTTGCCCGAAACGCACGCTTATCTGAAACGCATGCGCAAATTTGTTGACGAATACAGTCCCGACACGCTCCTGCTGAGCGAAGCCAACCAGTGGCCAGAGGATGTGATCGAATATTTCGGCGATGGCGATGAAATGCACATGAACTTTCATTTTCCGCTTATGCCGCGGCTGTTCATGGCGCTGGCGAAAGCGGACCGCACGCCGATTGAAGAGATCCTGGCTCGCACGCCTGTTCTGCCGGATGGCTGCCAGTGGGGGAGCTTCTTGCGCTGCCATGACGAGTTGACGCTCGAAATGGTGACCCCGGAAGAGCGGCAATGGATGTGGGAGTTCTACGCGCCCGACCCGAAGCAGCGGATCAACATGGGCATCCGGCGAAGGTTGGCGCCCTTGTTGGATAATGACCAGCGCAAAATAATGTTATTACACTCAATGCTGCTGACAATTGTGGGCTCGCCTTTCCTATACTATGGCGACGAAATTGGCATGGGCGATAACGTGGACCTGTTTGACCGCAACGGATTGCGTACGCCGATGCAGTGGGATGGATCGCTTAATGCTGGATTCTCAGACGCGGATCCCGCGAAGCTCTATGCGCCGGTGATCAAAGACGAAGTCTATGGTTTTCAGTGGGTAAACGTTGCGACACAGGAAGGTGACCCGGATTCTCTGCTCAACCGTCTGCAACACATGATCAGGGTGCGAAAGGATCACGCCCTTTTTGGCAGAGGGGACTTTGCCTGGAAAGCCTTCAGTTTTGACTCCAAGGCAGTTGTCGCCTACCAACGATCATGGCAGGGGGAACGGGTGGTGGTGCTAAACAACTTAAGCGGGGAGGAAATTGACGGCTGGATCCCGGAAACGGCACTGAGTTTCGAGGACCTGCTTACCGGAGAAACGGTGCTGCCTGGAGATTACACGCTCAAGCCTTATGGATACGTTTGGCTGAAACCAGTGGGTCCGGACCGGCCTAATGTTCCCACTGGTCCCAACGCCCCACAACCCGGCTATTTGGGATCAGATAAGCAGTAGGGACTTTCAGCAGGGAGTGATCTGCATGGGACAATCCGCGAAGAAGATTCTGCGCAAAAACAACCAACTCCTGACCGAAACAGTGAGTTTATTCAGCGCATTTGCCCTGGCGCAACAACCTTGGGAGAAGAACCGATGAAAGCTGGGATTTTAGACCTCCATCGCGAAGCCAGCCGCGTGCTGACATATCTCTTACCCAGGTTGGAACAAGACCTGGACCTATCTATCCAAAATGATCCACGAGCCTGGCAAGCATTTATACAGCATCTTGAAACCCATTTTGACCACCTGTTCCAGCTATATCATCTCCTTTACGGCAGACGCTATGACATGCTCTTTCACTTTGAAAATCTGTTGAAGAGCATGGCTGAGGCTGCCTTTGAAAGGCCTGCAGATTTGCGCGAACTTGACCAGCAGCGGGAGCAGAACCCACTTTGGTTCCAATCCAACCAGGTATTGGGCGGCGTGTGTTATGTGGATCTTTTCGCGGGAAACCTGGAAGGCATCCGCGCCAAAATCCCGTATTTCAAAGAGCTTGGACTGACATATTTGCATCTCATGCCACTCTTTAAAATGCCTGAACCTGAAAACGATGGCGGCTATGCGGTCAGCTCTTTCAGGGAAGTCCACCCACCCCTGGGTACCATAAGCGAATTGGCACAGCTCTCGCGAGAACTGCGGGCTGAAGGCATCAGCCTGGTCTTGGACCTGGTGATCAACCACACCTCCGATGAGCATGAATGGGCACTCAAAGCCAAAGCTGGCGACCCGGATTACCGCGACATGTATGGCATTTTCCCGGACCGGACAGTGCCCGATCTTTACGAAAAAACTCTGAGAGAAATTTTCCCGGACGAACACCCGGGAGCTTTTACCTGGTTCGAAGACATACAATCCTGGGTATGGACCACTTTTCATTCCTATCAATGGGATCTGGATTACAGTAACCCGGTGGTCTTTAACCGGATGAGCGAAGAGATGCTCTTCCTCGCCAACCAGGGGGTAGAGATCTTCCGGCTGGATGCGGTGGCATTCATTTGGAAAAAACTGGGCACTCCCTGCGAGAACCTCCCGGAGGCGCATACCATTTTGCAGGGGTTCAATGCTATCACGCGTGTGGTTGCCCCTTCTGTTCTATTTAAATCTGAAGCTATCGTGCATCCGGATGAAGTCATCAAATACGTATCCCCTTTGGAATGCCAGCTTTCCTATAACCCGCTTTTGATGGCGCTGCTTTGGAACAGCCTGGCAACGCGCGAGGTCAATTTGCTCTCGCAGGCACTGGAAGAAAGATTTGCGCTTCCCCAGGGTACCGCCTGGGTCAATTACGTGCGCTGTCACGATGACATCGGTTGGACTTTTTCAGACGATGATGCCGCTAAATTGGGTATCAATGGGTTCGACCACCGCCGCTTTTTGAACGAGTTCTACCGGGGTCGGTTCACGGGCAGTTTCGCGCGCGGACTTCCCTTCCAGGAAAACCTAAAAACAGGCGATTGCCGCATCTCGGGGACTTGCGCATCGCTGGCGGGACTTGAAAAAGCCCTGGCTGAAGAAGGACCTGAGGAAGTCGAGTTAGCCATCAAGCGCATCCTCCTGCTGCATTTTGTGGTCATGACTGCCGGCGGAATCCCCCTGATTTATTTGGGAGATGAAATCGCCACCTTGAATGACTATAGCTACCTGGAGGATCCTAAACACAAAAGTGACAGCCGCTGGGTGCACCGCCCTGCTGCCGACCCTGAGCGCTACTCGCAGCGCCGGGATGCCAGCACCTTGCCCGGGCGTGTCTTTCAGCACATGCGCGAATTGATCGAGCTGCGTAAGAGCTTGCCTGGTTTGGCTGGCGGTAAGTTGGAGGTGATCGACACGCGCAACGGATCTGTGCTGGGCTTTGCCCGGCTCAATCAGGGAGAAGAACTGCTGATCCTGGCGAACTTCAGCGAACGGGAACATGCCATCCCCGAATGGGTGGTCCTGGAAAACATGCTTGACCATAAGAGCATTGTGTTTGGCAAGCCGGAATTTTCCGAAAGCGGCACTCTCTGGCTCCCACCTTATGCCTGCGTCGTGTTTGGGTAAGCTGAGGTTGGGGTTTTACTTCTACTGGCTTGTTGCACGGTCTCTGTTTATGCATGGTATTGATTACGGGATTTTCATGCGGAGAATGCCGTGATTTACTCGCGCAGATTCTCTTGAAGGGTTTCAAGGCGTAAAAAACATACTAGTTGATAACCCTTTACACTCCGCGTTGTATTACCAACAAATCTCGAAATCTCTTGACCAAAGAGCGGGTAAATGCTAAGCTTGACAGCATGACTACCCTGTCCCTCACAACTGATTTTGGCAATTTGAATGGCTTTGTTGGCACGATGAAAGGCGTGATCTGGGGGATTGCCCCGGATGTCAATATTGCCGACATCAGCCATGAAATCCCCGCCCAGGATATTCGGACGGGATCGATCGCTCTTTGGCGCGCAGCGGCATATTTCCCGACTGGTTCGGTTCACGTTGCTGTGATCGATCCAGGCGTGGGAACGAAACGGCGGGCTATTGCAGCGAAACTGGGCGGCCAGTATTATGTGCTGCCGGATAACGGTCTGATCACACCCATGCTGGAGGATGCTGAAGCAGCTGGTCTGGAAGTCTGTATCGTTGACCTGGACAAGCCTGAATACTGGCTGCCGCGGGTGTATACGACTTTCCACGGTCGCGACATCTTTGCGCCAGTCGGCGCGCACCTGGCTGCCGGCGTTCCGCTGGAGAAGCTTGGAACGGTAATCAACGACCCGGTACGAACGCCCTTGCCCAAACCCGTCAGGATTGAGGAGGGAATTGAGGGCAGCATCGTTGTCATCGACGTGTTTGGCAACTGTTCAACCAACATCCGCGCTTCAGAAATTACTCACCTCGAGAGTGCCATACTGTTTATTGCAGGTCAGGTTATTCGAGGAGTTTTGCCTTCTTATGGGCATGCCAAGATCGGCGACCTTGTGGCTGTGACAGACAGCGAAGGTTTTATTGAAATTGCCGTGGTGAATGGCAGTGCCGCTAAGACTTATGGTATCAAGTTGGACGATAAGGTAAGGATCCAATTCAATGCCTGAGCTCCAAGCTCCCCCCCTGGTTATTCGAGATCTCGGTTTCCGCTATAACTCACGGCGGACACCGGCGATTGAGGACATCAACCTTCAGTTGGAACCCGGGCAGGTGGTTTTGCTGGCGGGGTCTTCAGGCTGCGGCAAGACGACCTTGATGCGCTGTGTAAATGGGCTCATCCCGCATACCTATCACGGATACATGCAGGGGGAGATTGAGCTCTATGGAAAATCCGTCAAAGGAATGGGGCTTTCGGATATCTCGAGGCATGTAGGAACCTTGCTGCAGGACCCGGAACGGCAAATATTAGGTACTTACGTGATCAACGAAGTCTGTTTTGGGCTTGAATCGCTGGGTATGCCCCGAGAAGAAATGATCCCAAAAGCCGAAAAGGCCTTGGAGCGGCTGCACATTTTGCACCTGAGGGACAAAGAGACCCATTACACATCGGGTGGCGAAAAACAAAAAGTTGCTCTGGCGGGCGTGCTGGCGATGGAACCAAGCATCCTGCTGTTGGATGAACCCCTGGCATCCCTGGATCCAGCATCTGCAAGGGAAGCACTACTGGCATTCAGAGAATTAGCGAATGAGGGGTTATCCATTTTACTTGTGGAGCACCGGGTTGAGGATGTGCTGCAGATCAATCCTGAGAAGGTAGTCTACATGGATAACGGGCGCGTTACCTACGAAGGGGATGTAGCTGGGTTGCTGGAAACCGCCGATTACACCCGCATCAAGTTGCCTGCTCCAACCGTCATGCGAAGAGCCAAGGGTACGCCGCGCAAGGAATGCCGCCTGGCTGTGCCTGCACTGGACCCAACAAGTGAGCCGTTGGTTTCTTTCCAGGACGTTAGTTTTCGTTATAAAGCCGATTACCCGGAAGTTCTGCACGGGATTAACCTCGATGTACGGGCAGGTGAGGTGATCGCGATCCTGGGGCATAACGGCTCCGGCAAGACCACAACTGTAAAACAGGCATTGGGGTTGCTCAAGCCCACCAGCGGACGGGTGCTGCTTGAGGGAGTGGACACAAAGAAAACCACCGTCGCGAATGCGGCAAGGACAATAGGTTATGTCTTTCAGAGTCCGAGCCAGATGTTATTCGCCCCGACGGTGCGGGAAGAGCTGGCTTTTGGACCGGAAAACCTGGGAATGAGCAAAGAAATGGTGACGGAGAATGTGGACTGGGCAATTGAGACTGTCCATCTCGAGCAGGAACTGCCCACGCCGCCTCTTGCGCTCTCCTTTGGGCAGCAGAAGCGCGTCTCGATTGCTTCGGTGCTTTCGATGAAATCGCGCATTTTGATGATGGACGAGCCTACAGCAGGGCAGGATTATTGGAATTATCAGTCCTTCATGGATACGATTCTACAGACTCCCGGATTTGACGCGATTTTGTTCATTACTCACGATCTGGACCTGGCATTAACCTTTGCCAACCGGGTGGTGGTGCTGTATGGCGGGCAGGTGGTGGCAGATGGCAGCCTGCATGATGTTTTTGCGGATGATGAGCAGTTGAGAAGGTGGCGATTGCTGCCAACTTCGCTGCTTGATTTGAACCGTAAGATGTACTCACGAACAGGTCAATTCCTGCGAGCTGAAACTTTAAGCCAGCTGGCAGGTTAAAAATTTATCAATCACTAATCCAAGGAGGAAGTCATGTATTCAGATGAAGTAGTAAAGCAGGAAAAGAAACCTTTGTTGCGCTTTGGCACAAAGGAAGTAGTGTATGCCGCCATCGGTGCCGCGCTTTACGCGGTGGTCACACAAAGCGGTCGGTAATCAGGTTTTATGAGTCCGGGCGGTCAACCCGACCGCCTGGACTGTAATTGACTATGCTTATTGCCTGGAATTATCGCTACCGAAACAGCCTGATCGACCGCATTGACCCGCGGGCTCGATTCATCTTCTCGTTCGCGGTTCTACTGGCTGCGACAAGTACCTGGAATCCGCTGTTGTTGGCGATCATTTTTTCTATTGCTGTGCTGTGGTACGCCTCTGCGAAGCTTTCCTGGCAGGATACCAAACGCGGCTGGCTGATGATCTCCATCTTGCTGTTCACGATGATCGTGGTGAACACAATTATCACGGGGGGTGGAGCAGGTGGTGTCGTGCCGGTAGGCGGGCAGCTGGTGTGGCCTGCGGGTTTTAACCTATTCGGGCGGCATATGACTTTTGGGCTGACTGTGGAGCGCCTGTGGTTCGCGGTAGCGCAGTTGATGCGTATTCTGTCGATCTCACTGGTATTCATCATGATCCCCTACACCATGGATTCCCGCGCCTACGGTGTGACCTTTCGCAAACTAGGGCTGCCCGACCGGCTGGCCTACACGATGGAGCTCTCTTTTCGCTTTATACCGACCCTGGCACGCAATTTCCAGGTGACTTTGGACGCTCAAAGGGCGCGCGGATTTGAACTTGACTCAGCCAAAGGCGGTTTGTTAAACAAGGTCAAACGCATCGCGCCGTTGATCATCCCCGTGACGATGAACGCGATTGTATCGAGTGAGGATATTGCCAACGCCATGGATCTGCGAGGGTTTGGGCAGCAGAAGCGCACGTGGCTTTATGAGCTCAAGTACCACTGGTGGGACTACGTGGTGATCGGGTTCTCTGTGCTACTGCTGGGGGTAATTCTTTATCTTGCTTACGGGCGGGGGATGCGCCTTTTCGAAGTGCCGCTGTGGTGGTACGGATTGTTTAATTGAATTGAATAAATGAATCGGGGGGAAAAGAAAATCCCCCTTCGAAAGGGGGGATCTGATGGTCTGTCTGCTTAACTGAATGCCTTAAGCGTGTCGGTCACGACGGTATTGAACTCCGCGATTCTTCCCTGCACCCAGGCGATGACGTCGAGGGAATCATCTTTGATCAACGGTGTCAGGTCGAGAGCGTAGGCCAGGCGGGTGGCCTTATCGGTAACGTGAGAGGCAAAGAAGGTGGCGTTGGCGATACGCCGTCCAACAATGGCTTCAGTGTAGTTTTTTCCGCCCGCAACCTGCGATTCAAAGACATCTACAAGCGCGGCTTGCAACTCAGGTTCAGCGGAGACATTAAAAATCGTTTTCATCTCGTCCGGGAGCCAATCGAGATTACGCCAGACCTCACAGCCGTAGACTTTCTTGGGGCGAATCTCTTTCGGAAGGCGGCGCAGCGCCTGGATCACGCGCAGGAAGACCGCCACATGCGTGGTGTGTTTGTCGGCAGGGTTGTGCGTGTAGAGGATTTCAGGTTGAGCAACCTGCAGGAGGGTGGTGAGGTCATGTACCAGGGCGGGGTCTAAGGGGTCTTTTACTCTTGCGCTGGTGTATCCCAGAAAGACCTGGGCGGAGTATTGTCCCAGGCGGGCAGCAGCTTTTTGTTCTTCTATGCGGATCTGAGCCATTTCATCATCGCTGACGTAAGCGAACTTCCCGACGCGGGGAGAACCGTGACCATCAGTCACAACGCAACCGCTAAAGTGGGCTTCGGGGTATTTATAACCCTGGAGAATGCCATCAATCGCCATGATCTCGATATCATCCTGGTGGGCTGCAATGGCGAGGTGCGTGGTGCGGCTGAGAGCTTCATGGGAATCGGTCCCATCGGGCACATAAACTTCCTGATTTGCTTTTGTGAACATCTCCACCTCCAATATTTCGATGATTATAAACTTCACGAAGAGAGATTTCCAATTTTCAGAGATACTAGTCTCGCCTTAGTCCTCAAATTTAGTTAGAAGCAGTCATGAATTACCTCCTAATCCGGCGCTTTGTTGTACAATAAAGCTATGCCGTTTAAAAGGAGTAGAGAGGAAAGCAATGCCAATAAAACTCCCGACAGACACCAAATTCACCAAAACAGGAGAAAAGATGAATAAAAAGTTGTTACCGTTGATCAGTATTTTCTTAGTTTTTAGTATGTTCCTGGCGGCTTGCCAAACAACCGCCCCAGCGACCGAGGTCCCCGTTGCGGTCGACTGCAAAGCGGAATCAGCTCTTGAAGCTGAAGGTGCCTATCAGGTGCCTGCTCCAATCGAAGGCTGCTTCAATGTCGCTTTCGTCTATGTTGGACCTCACGATGATGGTGGCTGGACTCAATCTCACGATGTCGGTCGGCTCTATGTCCAGGATAATGTTCCCGGTGTTCATACTGCCTATGTTGAAAACGTTGCAGAAGGTGTGGAATCCGAGCAGGTTACCCGCTCTCTGGCTCGAAAAGGTTTTGATATGGTCATCACAACCTCCTTCGGCTTCATGGATGCCACCGAAACTGTCGCCGGCGAATTTCCGGACAAGGATTTTGTCCATGTTTCCGGTTACAAGTCCAATGGTTCCAACTTCGGAAACATCATGGGCGCCATGGAAGACATCAAATACCTCGCAGGTATGCTGGCTGGTTCCCGCGCCAAGGTTGACGGCAACACCAAGGTTGGCTACATGGCTACCTTCCCCATCCCTGAAGAGCTTCGCCTCGGCAACGCTTTTGCGCTCGGTATGGCAAAAACCTGCCCCGAATGCACCCTGGATGTCCGCTTCATTTTCACCTGGCACGATCCAACCATTGAACAGGAAGCAGCCAAATCCCTCTTCGACACAGGCGCTCAGGTCGTGATGACCGGTGCTGATACTCCCGCCCCCGCGATTGCGGCTCCTGCTGGCAAATGGGGCATCACCTATGACTACGTCAACAACTGCACGCTCGACACCTGCCTCACCACCATGTACTGGAACTGGGGTCCTCTCTATGCTATTGAGGTCCAAAAATCCATGGATGGTACTTTTGCGGGTGAAGCCGTGTACTTTGATGCGGATTCTGGCGGTCTCGGTCTCTTTGGCTTCATGGAGGGCGAGGAACTGATGACCGGTGCCAAGGACCTGCCCGCAGAAGACCTGCAGCTCGTCCGTGACGAACTTGCCATGTTCCTTTCTGGCAAGATGACCCGCTTCGACGTCTTCAAGGGTCCCATCACTGATAACCAGGGCAATGTTGTCCTCGCTGAAGGCGAAAGCCTGCGCCAGGTGGACCTGGACTGCTTCGCTGGTGAAGGCGCTCCCTGCGCTGATGGCGTTGGTATGTATTGGTGGAACCAGAACATTACTGCCGAACTCCCTTAGTCTGAGCTAAACCTCTCGGAGAGATGGCTCGATCAGAGCCATCTCTCTATGAATAAAAGAAAACCACATGACTTTACCTGAAGAAACAATCACAGTTCCCGCTGTCGAAATGCAGGATATTGTCCTGCGTTTTCCTGGCGTTTTAGCCAACGATCATGTCAATTTCACCATCTATCCGGGTGAAATCCACGCCCTGCTCGGGGAAAACGGCGCTGGCAAAAGCACCCTGATGAACGTGCTTACCGGTCTCTATAAACCCCAGTCAGGTGAAATTCGCATCCATGGCAAAAAGGTTAGTTTTAACTCCCCGAGAGATGCGATTGCTCATGGAATTGGCATGGTTCATCAACATTTCATGCTGGTCGAAAATCAAACCGTGACCGAGAATGTCCTCATTGGTCTTGACACACCCCGCTTTACCCTAAACCTCAAAAAGTACGACCAGGAAATCAGTAATCTGGCAGAACAATTTGGCATCCACATTGATCCAACTGCCAAGATCTGGCAACTTTCTGTCGGCGAGCAGCAGCGTGTCGAGATCCTGAAAATTCTTTACCGGGGGGCAACCATTCTCATCATGGACGAGCCTACCGCCGTCCTCGCCCCTCAGGAAGCCGATGAGTTGATTGAAACACTCAAGGAAATGGCTGCGCAGGGCAAATCAATTGCCTTCATCAGCCATAAGCTCACCGAGGTTCAGCACGTTGCCGATAAATTGACTGTTTTACGGCGCGGGCGCGCCACCGCTGAGCGTATGGACTTGAAGGACTATACCCGTGAGAGCCTTGCCTCGCTGATGGTCGGTCGCGAAGTGATTTTTAATCTGCATAAATGTGAACAAACAGCCGGGCGTGAGGTCTTGCGCCTGGAAGATGTTTCCGCCCTAAACAACAAGAACCTGCCAGCCCTGCGCAATGTGGACCTGGCACTGCACGAAGGCGAAATTCTTGGCATAGCTGGCGTTGCCGGCAATGGGCAGAGCGAATTGGTGGAAGTCATCACCGGTCTGCGTCCCTGCGCGGGTCGGATTTGGCTGGAAGGCAAGGATATTGCCAACAAACCGCCTTCCTTTTCCATCAGACAGGGTCTTGCCCACATTCCGGAGGATCGCATCGGGGTCGGCAGTGCGCCAAACCTTTCACTTACCAGCAACATCATCATGAAGCGCTATGACCAGCAGCCAGTCAGCCAAAAATGGCAGCTAAACTACGTGGCTGCAGACAGCCTTGCTGATGGTCTGAAAACGGAATACGATATCCAGGCTCCCAACGTGCATACCCATGCACGCAAGCTTTCTGGCGGCAACCTGCAAAAACTGATCCTCGCCCGCGAGCTTTCAAGCGCCCCTCGCATGGTTGTGGCTATGCAGCCTACCCGCGGGTTGGACGTTGGCGCAATCGAAAGCGTTCAGCAGCTGCTTCTCAACCAGCGTGAACAAGGCTGCGCCATCCTGCTTGTCTCAGAAGATCTCGACGAACTACTCTCCCTGTCTGACCGCATTGCTGTCATGTATGAAGGGCAGGTCGTCGGCGTTATTTGCAGCCAGGACTTTGATCTCACCCAGATCGGGCTGATGATGACTGGTACTCTCACGCAGGACCTGCCTGAAAACGCGCGAGTGGAAGAAACACCCACCGAGGGTACGCCATCAAGCTTTGATGAGGTTCTCGATAATCTCCGTAATTATGAAGAATCTGCCCAAGCCGCCCAGCCAGGAGAAATCGAGCCATCCTCTGAAAGCGCGGAGCCGTTAGAAGAATCTCCGCAGCCAGAGCCTCCCACTCCACCTGAAGAGCCTCCCCTCAACCTCACCGAAAAGGAACGTGTTTTGCGCAAAGTTCTGGGCGAAAAATACAAGCAGGGAGATGAAGAATGAGAATTCCCTATCCTGTTCTGCTTAAACGCACGGAGGATACGCCTAAATGGCTTCCGGTTGTAACCTCTGTTGGCGCGGTCTTGCTCGCTTTCATCATCTCTGGCATTGTCCTGGCTGCTACTGGAGCGAACCCGTTCAAAGTTTATTCTTACTTATACAAAGCCTCGTTTGGCTCATGGGGCGCTTTTTCTGATGTGATCGTCAAAGCTACTCCCCTTCTGTTGATTGGTCTGGGCTGTTCGCTGGCTTTTCGCATGCGCCTATGGAATATCGGCGCTGAAGGGCAATTCTTTGTCGGTGCGTTTATGGCAAGCGCCGTTGTGATGGTCCCCCTGGTCAACCTGGATACTACCCCGCGTTGGGCTATCATCTCGCTTATGGCGGTCCTCGGCATGCTGGGAGGAGCGCTTTTTGCTTTTGTTCCCGGCATCCTCAAGGCAAAACTAAACATCAACGAGATCATCACCACCTTGATGCTCAACTACGTTGCCGTGCTCTGGAACAACTACTGGATTTTCGGCAAGTGGAGCGAATCCGGCTTTCAGATGACCAAGACCTTCCCCAAATCAGCCTGGCTGCCTCGCCTGGCAGACTATGCCAAGCAGGTGCCCGCCTTCTCGGGCATGACCTTGCACGTCGGCATCCTCTTTGGGTTGTTTGCCGCGGTCATCGTCTATCTGATCATCTACCGCAGCAAATGGGGCTACAAGATCACCCTCATTGGCGATAACCGCCGTGCCGCCCGCTATGCCGGCATCAATATCACGACTAACACTATCCTCGTGTTCATGGTTTCCGGTGCCCTGGCAGGCTTAGCCGGCATGACAGAGGTTTCGGGTGTGGTGCATCGTTTGCAGGAGCGTATTTCCACATCTTACGGCTTTTCCGGCGTGATCGTCGCCTGGCTGGCCAAGCTTCACCCATTCGCTGTGATCGTCGTCTCGATCTTGTTTGGCGCGCTGCTGGTTGCCAGCCGCGAAATTCAACCCTCGGGCATCTCATTTCTCATCCAGGGCATCACCCTTTTCCTTGTCATCAGCAGTGATGTCCTCCTTAAATACGAAATCAAATGGGTTCGCCCTGCACAGGAGACCGCCCAATGAACTGGATTGAAATCTTCCGCTCCGGAATTTCCACCGGCACTGTTTTGCTCATCGCTTCCATTGGCGAGATCCTGACCGAACGCGCGGGTATCCAAAACCTCGGTGTTGAGGGCATGATGCTTGTGGGTGCCATGGCAGGCTTCAAGGTCGCCTTCACCACTGGCAACGTCTGGCTGGGTTTACTGGCTGCTATCGCTGCCGGCGGGCTGCTCAGCCTTGCCCACGCTCTCGTCACCATCCATTTTCAGGCTGACCAAACCGTCAGCGGGCTTTCGCTCACTTTTTTGGGCACAGGTCTGGCATTGGTGCTGGGCGATGGGCTCACCGGTCAGACCGGACCCGTCATTCCCCGTGCCAGCATCCCCCTGCTCTCGCAGATCCCTTATCTGGGTCCGGTTGCTTTTGCTGATCACAACCTGTTGGTCTATTTTGGCTACTTGCTCGTGCCGGTTGTCACATATTTCATCAACAAAACCCGTCCGGGTCTCCATCTGCGCGCTGTGGGGGAGAACCCTGCTGCTGCTGACACCCTGGGCGTCAATATCTACCGCACTCGCTATCTCTACACCTTCATCGGCGGATGTTTTGCGGGATTGGCTGGGGCTGCCATTAGCGTTGCCATTGCCCCGGGATGGTACTCGAATTTGACCGTGAACGGGCAAGGCTGGATCGCCGTGGCACTGGTGATTTTTGCCCATTGGAATCCCTGGCGTGCTGCTATGGGCGGTTACTTGTTTGGTATTTTGCGCCGCTTCACGCTTGATCTGCAGGGTCCGCGGATTTTGTTTGGGCTAGCGAATCCGTTTTTCTATAACACGAACCTGGTTTTCTTCCTGCAGATGACCCCATATATCCTGACAGTCATCGCCCTGATTTGGGGCAGCTCGGCAGCCCGCAAGAAGCGCATCGGCGCTCCTGCCGCTCTTGGCACCCCGTACCAGCGAGGGGAACGCGGGTTGTAAAACATGTCCCGAATATGACAAAAAAGACGGAACTTTTACAAATGTTCCGTCTCTTTTTTTATCTGGACAGAGGAGGACGATGAAACGACCCCCTCTTTAGAGGGGGAACTAAAGGGGGTGAAAGGGCTAATGGTGCTTAGCCAAGTGAAACAACAGCAAACCTACATTTCCATTTCCGATAGCTCAACCAAACGCTGATTGACTGCTTCATCAATCCGTTGGCAAACCTGGGAAAATCGGTGCTCAATTTCCCAATTAGTAAATCGCAAGACCACAAGCCCCTGCGACTCGAGGAACGAAGACCGAAGCTCGTCCAGTTTCAAGCTCTCATCAGAAAAATGGTGACCCCCATCGAGTTCAATTACCAACTTCGCCCGGTGGCAATAGAAGTCAACGATGTAATTACCAATAACTTTTTGTCGGTGAATTCGCAAAGAATAAGTGCTGAGAAATCTGTACCAGAGCTGGTTTTCTTGCCGGGTGGCATTGTTGCGGAGCTCTCTTGAACGATCTCTGAGGGGATGTGGTGACATGTGGAAAGTTTACCTGATATTTTTGAGTCACAAAAAGAAGGATGAGGCATTTAGTGAGTTAAGTCTTTCACCCCCCAACCCCCCTCTAAAGAGGGGGTGATAAGTTGTGACCACTAAAGAGGGTGTGGTAATGTTTGCCTTTTTCTTTCATGGTCTCCAGACCCAGAAAGATATTTGACCGCGAGGTCTTCGTTTTAGTAATCGGCATGTAACTAATCTAGTTGCTACAGTGAACTTCGCAGGAAAGAGTTGGACGACTTGAGAGGCTGACCCAAAAGCAAGTTG
>DIVL01000019.1 GCA_002435825.1 Anaerolineaceae bacterium UBA6133 | reverse complement strand
TTTTTTCCATACTGAGAATTGCTGTTGCACTTTACAAGCGCTTGCGCAGGGGCAGGAGCGTGTTATAATAAGCACATGACTGGTCCGGTGAGCGGTCCTGCATTTTGGGCTGCGAGCAAGGAGACCTGCAATAAACAAAAGCTATAGGAGCATACGTCATGGCATTAAAAAAAGAATTAAAAACCGAAATAATAGAGAAGTACGCACGAGAAGCAGGCGACACGGGTTCCCCCGAGGTTCAGATCGCTCTGCTTTCAAAACGTATAACTCAACTGACCGATCACTTGCGCATTAACAAGCACGACGAGTCGTCTCGCCGTGGTCTGTTGAAGCTGGTGGGTCAGCGTCGTCGTCTTTTGGCTTATTTGCGCCAAAAGAATTATGATAGTTTCCTGGCGATCACGGAATCTCTGAATATTCGCCGGAAATAAGTATTGAATGAAGGTCGTTTGCGCGAAATAGACTCCCACCGCCTGTTGAAATGAAAGCGGGGGAGTTTTTCGTGCTTATTTATTAACAAGTCGATATTTGCCAGTCGGGTATTGAAAATTGCTGATCAGTTTCTGAGCGGCGGCTTTCAGTCCCTGAACTGGCCAACAGTGAAAGGACAACATGAAACCAGAACCTAAGTATTTTTCAACCACCCTTGGTGGTAAAGAGGTCACCTTTGAAACCGGTAAGCTCGCACGCCTCGCAGGCGGATCAGTGATCCTGCGCCAGGGTGACAGTATGATGTTCGCTGCAGCCACAATGGGCAACCTGCGTGAAGGCAGTGACTTTTTCCCGCTGACCGTGGACTACGAAGAACGTATGTACGCCGGCGGAAAAATCCCCGGTTCGTTCTTCCGTCGTGAAGGACGCCCCTCCACCGATGCCACGCTCGTGGCTCGCCTAACAGACCGCCCACTGCGCCCGCTCTTCCCCGAAGGCATGCGCAACGAGGTGCAGGTCGTGCTGGTATCGCTCTCCGCTGACACCGAAAATCCGCTGGATATGCTCGCGATCAACGCCGCTTCGGCTGCTTTAATGATCTCGGATATCCCCTTTGCCGGTCCGGTCGGCGCAGTGCGCGTTGGCTTTGTGGACGGCAAGCTGGTGGTAAACCCCACCATCCAGGAGATGGAAATTTCCACACTTGATCTGCGCGTGGCAGGCACCAAGGATGCTCTCCTGATGGTGGAAGCCGGCGCGAACGAAGTGACCGAAGTCTTGATGGCTGAAGCGCTGCAACTTGCGCACGAGTCCATCCAGCCGATCATCGAAACCCAACTGCGCATGGCTGCTGAATTAGGCAAAGCCAAGAAGGTCGTCAAACTGGCTGAGAAAAATACCGATCTGATCGCCCAGGCAAAAGAAGCAGTTCGCTCCCGCTTGGAAACACTGTTGGATCAGGACTACAGCAAAGATAACTTCTACGGCGGTATTGCTGAGATCAGAGAGGCATACGTGCTTGAGCAGGCTGGCGAAGAGCCAACCCCCGAGACACTGGCTGCCTATGGCGCGGCGTATGACGAAGCTGAGAAGGCCATCATTCGCGAACGCATCCTGAACCAGGGCAAGCGCCCCGATAACCGCAAGGTCTACGAAGTGCGCGAAATCACTTGCGAAGTTGACATCGCCCCCCGTGCACACGGTTCGGGTCTGTTCACCCGCGGTGAGACCCAGGTTCTGACCCTGGCGACACTTGGCACTCCCAAGGAAGCCCAGGAATTGGACAACCTGGGTAGCGCGGATTCGAAACGCTACATGCATCACTACAATTTCCCACCTTACTGCGTTGGTGAGACCAGGCGTATTGGCGGGCAGTCCCGGCGTGAGATTGGTCATGGCGCTCTGGCAGAACGGGCATTGGTGCCTGTGATCCCAAGCGAGAAAACTTTCCCCTACACCCTGCGATTGGTGTCTGAGGTAATGGCTTCGAACGGTTCATCCTCGATGGCATCGGTTTGCGGTTCAACCCTGGCGCTGATGGATTGCGGCGTGCCGATTTTGGCACCTGTATCTGGTGTGGCGATGGGTTTGATCAAGGAAGGCGATAGATACGCCATCCTGACTGACATCCTGGGAACCGAGGATCACCTCGGCGACATGGACTTCAAGGTTGCGGGCACCCGCAATGGCATTACAGCCCTGCAGATGGACATCAAGACCACGGGGATCACCCCAGAGATTATGGCAGAGGCGCTGGATCGTGCCAAGTCAGCCCGGTTCTACATTCTGGACCAGATGCTGGCGACCATCGCCGAGCCTCGCCCGAGCCTGAAGCCGCACGTTCCCCGCATCGAATCCGTGAAAGTGCCGGTAGACAAGATCGGTGCAATCATCGGACCTGGCGGCAAGAATATTCGCGCGCTCCAGGAAGAAACCAATACCAAGATCGACATCGATGATGACGGCACGGTTTATATTGCCTCGGTGGATGGCGTCGGCTTCGAAGAAGCCCGCGACCGCATTCTGGCTGTGACTGAATCAGCTGAAATTGGTAAAATCTACACCGGCAAGTGCGTTCGGGTAACCGACTTTGGTGCTTTCATCCAGATTTTGCCAGGTATCGACGGCATGGTGCACATTTCCCAGCTNNTCCAGCGAACGCGTTGAAAAGGTTGAAGATGTGGTCAATGTTGGCGACGAGCTGACTGTTATGGTGACCGACGTTACACCTGAAGGCAAGATCCGTCTATCGCGCCAGGCTTTGCTTGAGGGCTGGACCCCCGAGGAAGCGCGCGAGCACGACAAACCCAAGGGTGGCAAGAGCGGTGGCGACCGCAGAAGTTCAGGTGGTGATCGCCGAAGCTCTGGTGGAGATCGCAGGGGTCGACGCAACTAAGCCACAGGTTTGTTTGTAACCTGTTATAGTATTTTGAAAAGGTGCTGATGAAAATCGGCGCCTTTTATTATCCTGGTGGCAGCGGTTTTCCACAGAGATATTCTCAATGCAAAATTTCGGGAAGGATTCGCAGCACCATAGAGAATACCCCGATTAAGAAGAGTCATCAATAAAACATCAGAACATTAAGTAATAAAAATGTGTATAATTTAATATAAGCAGGACACGCTTGCTTAAAACGTTGTTGCCGACCTTTCATCTGATTAGAATTGGTAGAGATAAGATGGAGAGTAAATTTAACACCAAAAAACAATTACTTGGTTGCCTTTTTGGAGCAACTGCAGGGTTGGTGTTTGCTCTGGCCGCCTGGGGTATTGACGCATTTTTGTTAGCTCAGTCAAACGTTAAACACCCATTAATTAATTTTGCTCCAGCCTTCGTAATTTTGATCATTGTAGGAATTTTGATCGGTTGGTTGTCAGTAAAAATTGACAAAAGCTGGGTGACTCTTTCACTTTGGCTCGGCTTTGGAATCTTGTGCACCTGGCTGATTACCTGGTTGCCTGTGCATGGGAGAGCGTTAATTCTTAGAAATATTGAACCGGAGTTGGCTAATTTGATTAAATTCCCCGAGTTGGATTCCCTGGGTCAGTTGTGGTTTTTTGGATTATTTGTGACTGCCTTGCCCAGTCTGATTGCAGGACTGATGGAAGGAATTTTGGTTGATCAAGCACTGGTATCTTCAAGTAAGAGCGGTATGTTGTTCATGCTGCTGGCAAGTGTGTTATTATTTGGAGTTGCGGGTAAAGCGGGTGATCACTTAGTGAATGTAAAATTTCGTGAAGCGACCTTGGTGACTGATAGTCTGATTCAATTTGCTTCTGAAAACTATGGTGTAGAAGTTGACAAAGATCTGGCGCGCAAAATCCATCTTAGCGCTTTAAATGAAATTGAAGACCTGGTTTTAAAGCCGTATAAAATAACGATAATTGAGTCTGATCAATTTTTGGGAAGGATAGAACTTCTGGTTGACTTTGATGGAGAATTTGCAATTTGCACAGTTTTTTATGCTCAACCAGTGCGCTGCAGTCCTTTTATTAACAAGAACTTTCAATTACCCACTGAGCATTTGACCTTTCCTGACTATATTTTTTTTAAAGATGCCATAGCCAACACAAGAAATGTGGTGATATAATTTAGCAACCCAAACCGCATTTTATCAATTAGCACCTTTTCAGTTAAAAGAAAATTGCGCCGTAATCAATAAAGCAATAAATCCTGAGTTAAGGAATAATCGATGGCGAATGAATTACTCAATGTAAACGACCTGGAGACACATTTTAAGACACCTGAAGGGGTAGTACATGCTGTCAATGGAGTCTCCTTCCACCTCAGCGAAGGTGAAACGCTGGGCTTGGTGGGCGAAAGCGGATGCGGAAAAAGTGTTTCCATGCTTTCCTGCTTAAAGTTAATCCCCCAACCCCCCGGAAAAATTGTCAATGGAACCGCCCTTTTTAAGGGGCAAGATTTGCTGGCAATGGATGACGAAGAGATTCGCCATGTACGTGGAGCTCAAATCGCGATGATCTTTCAGGACCCCATGACGTCATTAAATCCTGTTATGACCATTGGAAAACAGATGGAAGAACCACTGAGACTACATCTGGGCTTCAATCGTCAACAGGCTGAAGCCCGATCGATCGAGTTATTGGAGTTGGTCGGCATTCCCAGGGCAAAAGACAGGCTCAAGGATTATCCCCATCAATATTCAGGCGGAATGCGTCAAAGGGTTATGATTGCCATGGCGCTCAGTTGTGCTCCGCAAATCCTGATTGCGGATGAACCCACCACGGCATTGGATGTCACCATTCAGGCGCAGATCGTTGAACTTGTGATCCGATTGCGTGAGGAATTGGGCATGGCAATCATCTGGATCACGCATGATCTGGGAGTTGTTGCCAGCATTGCCCATCGAGTGGCTGTCATGTATGGTGGTTTCATCATCGAAGAAGCACCGGTAAAAGAACTATATGCCAATCCGCGGCATCCTTATACCATTGGGCTGATTGGTAGTCTCCCGCAGATCCAGGAGGAAGGACGAAAGCGTTTGTACTCTATTGAAGGAATGCCTCCGATGCTTTACCAAAAACCGCGCAGCTGTCCGTTTTCTCCCCGCTGTCGCTGGGTTGTAGAACACTGTCGCAATGAGAACCCACTTTTAGAATCAATTAATGATGGTCATAAAGTGGCATGTTGGGTTGACACTGTTACCGGGAGCGAACGCGTATGACAGAAAAAGATGTTCTTATCCAAGTAGAAGACTTAAAAATGCATTTCCCAATTTACCGGGGTGTTATCCGCCGACAGGTTGGATCAGTACGCGCGGTGGATGGTGTCAGTTTCAAAATCCATCGCGGAGAGACACTTGGGCTGGTGGGTGAATCCGGCTGCGGAAAATCCACTACAGGCCGCACAATGCTGCAGTTGTATAAACCTACCGCAGGCAAGGTTTTCTTTAAAGATATTGAGCTGACTGCTTTGAAGAATGAACCAATGCGCCAAATGCGCAAAAATATTCAGATGATTTTTCAGGATCCATACGCAAGCCTGAATCCGCGCATGACCATCCGTGATATTGTCGCGGAACCCTTACTTGCATTTGGGACTGCCAGCGGCAGAGAGATTGATGATCGTGTTCGTGAGTTGGTGCGTTTGGTTAAACTTGATCCCGATTTTATGCTGCGCTACCCGCACGAATTTTCTGGTGGTCAGCGTCAGCGCATTGGTATCGCGCGCGCCTTGGCGAACAACCCATCTTTTATTGTCTGTGATGAACCAATTTCTGCTCTGGATGTATCCATCCAAGCGCAGGTGATCAATTTATTTGAAGATCTGCAGAAAGAATTTGACCTGGCTTACTTATTTATTGCCCATGATCTTTCCATGGTGCGCCACATCAGCGATCGCGTTGCGGTCATGTACCTTGGTATCATTGTCGAACTGGCAGATCGTCGCGAAATTTACCGAAATCCCATCCACCCTTATACTAAGGCTTTGCTATCAGCCATTCCGGTCGCGGATCCGAGTTTCTATGAAACCCGCGAGCGGATTGTTTTGGAAGGTGATGTTCCGTCACCTGTAAATCCACCCTCAGGCTGCCGCTTCAGAACCCGCTGTCCAATTGCGGAAGGTTACTGCGCGGAGTCACGCCCTGAATTCAAGGAAGTCTCACCCGGGCATTTTGTGGAATGCTTCAAGTGGGATCATCCTGATAACCAAAGGAGGTAGCTCGATAGAAAAGAAAACCTATTACCTTTTAATGTCTAAAAACAAATCAAAATACTAATTCTCTCAAGGAGGAGAAAAATGCGTAAAGTCTATCTGTTTCTAGCAATTTTGATGGTAGCAAGCCTGGTTTTGGGTGCTTGCGCCACCACAACTCCCGCTGTGACTGAACCCCCTGCTGAGGAACCTGTAGCCGTGGAGCCTGTTGCTGAGGAGCCTGTCGTTGAGGAGACTGAAGAGCCAGCAGCATTGAACCAATATCTGGGCTCAAACAAACTGGATGGCAATGGCGTCCCCGGCACGTTCTTTGATGATGTGCACATCCGCAGAGCCTTTGCATACGCTTTTGATGCCAGCATTGTGGCTGATGAAGTCTACAATGGTGAGGCTGTTCAATCGAAAGTCCTCTCTCTGCCCGGCATGCCCGGCTATGACCCGGATGCTCCTTTCTACTCTTATGATCCTGAAAAGGCAGCTGAGGAATTCAAACTGGCAGATGTCGATAAAGATGGCATTCCTGCTGGTGAAGATCCCGATGATGTCTGGGAAATGGGCTTCAGGCTTCAGATGCTTTACAACACGGGTAACACCACCCGTCAAATCTTTGCCGAAATCCTGCAGGCTAACCTGGCTGCGATCAACGATAAATTTGTCATCGAAGTGCTCGGTCTACCCTGGCCAGCTTATCTGACTGCTCAGCGCGCATACAAGATCCCGATCATGACCGGCGGTTGGTTGGAAGATATTCATGATGCTCACAACTGGTATCAACCCTACACCACGGGTACTTATGGCCTTCGCCAGCAGTTACCTGATGACCTGAAGACACAGTTCAAGGTCCTCCTGGATAAAGGCGTTGCCTTGACCGATCCTGCTGAACGGCACGAAGTCTATAAAGAATTCAACCAGCTCTACTTTGACCAGGCAGTTGGTATTCCTGTCGTTTTGGCAACATCGCATGGCTATGAGCAAAAATGGGTTGAAGGGCGCGTTTTGAACCCGATCTTCTCCGGCGATGTCTTCAAAACTATGTACGAAACTGAAGAATCTCCTGACCCCGACAACCTCACGGTCGCTTCGTTTGGCGATCCCCTGGTGCTTGATCCTGCCGCGTGCTACGACACCGCCAGTGGTCAGGTTTTACAGAACATTTACGAAACCCTGGTCTTCTATGATGACATCAAGACTGATGCCTTTGTTCCGATGTTGGCAGAGTCCTGGACAATGTCAGATGATGGCACTGTCTGGACCTTCCAAATTCGTGAGGGCGTCAAATTCCATGAAGGCGGCGATCTGACCGCTTCTGATGTGGCGTATTCCTACCAGCGTGGTCTGCTGCAGGGTGGCTATTCAACCCCGCAGTGGCTCCTGGCTGAACCCTTCTTTGGGGTTGGTGTGGATGACATCACCGGTATCGTGGATGATTTTGCTTCCGCAGATGATCGCGAAAATCTGATGACCAATGACCCCGCAGTGCTCGTTGCTGCTTGCGAAACCGTAAAATCCAAGATTGTTGCTGACGATGCAGCCGGCACAGTCACCATGACCCTTGCCCAACCTTGGGGACCTTTCCTGGCAACCATTGCCAATAACTGGGGTTCCATTATGGACATGGAATGGGTCGTTGAGAAAGGCGGTTGGGACGGAAGCTGCGAAACATGGCAGAATTTCTACTCCATGGCAGATGCTGACAATCCCTTCCGCGCCATCACCAATGGTACTGGCGCTTACAAACTTGACCACTGGACACCAGACCAGGAAGTTATCCTGACAGCCTTCGAAGGCTATTGGGGTGAGCCTGCCAAGACTGAGCGTGTGGCACTGCTGAACATTTCCGAATTTGGTACCCGCTTTGCCATGCTCCAGGCTGGTGATGCAGATATCATCGCAGTTCCAGCTGAAAACCGCGCTGCTGTTGACCCAATGGTGGGTGAGATCCGGATCTACAATCCTGATACAAACGCCTATGACGAAGCAGTTCCGGTATGCGCGATTGATACAACCAAGCTTGGACTCGCGCACTTTGAAACTTGCGAAGAAGGCAATGGTATGCCACTGACCCTGTACTTCGGACGACCTGGCTTGAGCCAGGATGTGATCCTCTTTAACTTCAACATTAAGTAGGATTCACAAAATTAGTAAAAATAGATGCGGGAGCCTGCAAAGGCTCCCGCACCTGAGGAAAATTTTTCTCTTCGGCATGTACATAAAATTTTTTCTGTGCATACCGAAAGGCAAAATGAAGTGAGAGGTAAAGAATGACAAACTACATAATACGCCGATTGCTCCTGGTCCCTGTTCTACTGATTGGCGTCACACTAATCATTTTTGGCATGCTCCAGTTGCTTGGTCCGGTCGAACGCTCTGCCTTATATGTCACTGATTTCCCTAAGAATGAAAAGCAAATTGAAGGCATTATCAAGAAATACGGTTTGGAGGATCCCTTTTTCCAGCAATATTGGCGCTGGCTAACCGGCGTTACGGACCCGGTGACGGGAGAGCGGGATGGAGGCATCATTTATGGAGATTTTGGCTACTCGCGCACGGCTTCACAAGAGGTGATTGGTATCATCCAAAATAGGTTTCTCCACACGGTGGACCTGGCACTTTGGACGGTTTTCCCATATCTTTCTGTTGGCATCTGGATGGGCGTTAAGGCAGCTGTCAATCAAAATAAGTTTTTTGATCAGGCAGCCCGCGTTTACAGTATTATTGGTACCTCACTTCCCGCATTTGTATTCGGTTTGCTGTTGTTGATGCTGCTTTACGCAAATAACCAGTGGTTCCTGCCTGGGAAAATGTCTGATTGGGTTAGCCAGCTGGTTTATTCGGGAGAATTTAAGCAGTATACAAAATTATTAAGCATCGATGCGCTTCTAAATCTGCGTTTCGATATCTTTTGGGATGCGATGCGGCATATGATTATGCCGATCTTATCTTTATCTTACATTAGTTGGGCAACCTATGTGCGGGTTACCCGTTCTTCCATGTTGGAAACCTTGCGCATGGATTATGTGACAACTGCAAGGGCTAAAGGTCTCAAGGAAAAGGATGTGATCAATAAGCATGCCAGACCAAACGCCATGCTGCCAGTAGTCACCATGATGGGCAGTAGCATCGTTGGGCTGTTGGGAGGGGTTGTGATCACTGAAACTGTCTTTAACTACCCGGGGATTGGCAAGGCAGCCGCAGAAGCCGCCTCCCAGCTGGACGTGGTTACCATTTTAGGCCTGGCAATATTTACAGGCTTCATTCTGATCATATCCAATTTGGTGGTCGATATCCTTTATGCGTTCATTGACCCGCGTGTACGTCTTTCCTAAGGAGTAATGCATGACTGAAATGACAACTTTTCCAACCGGAGATAATCAACTCCTTGAAGAAACAAAGTCAGATCGTAAAATTACCTGGCTTGAAAAATTTTTGGGTCCTGACAATTACCGCATTGTTACAGGTCTGTTAAAAACGCCCGCCTCCATCATTGGTTTTATATTAATCCTGATTTTCATATTGGTGGCAGTTTTTGCCCCTGTAATCGCACCTCCCGTAGGAGATGACCCCATGAAAATCCCACGCGATGGATTTAGCGGAGAACCAAAAGCGCCGGGCGCAGAGTGGACCAGAAATGTTCCTGAAATGCCTTTCTGGTATAAAACACTTACAGGGAATGATGAATGGGTGCATCTGCTGGGAACAGCTCAGGGGCAGTACGATATTTTTTACGGCATTATCTGGGGCACGCGTACTGCTTTTAGGACTGGTCTTATTGTTGTAATTGCCA
Source organism: Anaerolineaceae bacterium UBA6133 (assembly GCA_002435825.1). Lineage (GTDB taxonomy): Bacteria > Chloroflexota > Anaerolineae > Anaerolineales > Anaerolineaceae > Mesolinea. Next base: position 37,963 of record DIVL01000019.1, on the reverse strand, counting down.
CTGTTTTGATCGGTGTGATTCTGGGCTCAATCGCGGCATATTATGGCGGTTGGGTGGATAATCTCATCATGCGCATCACGGACATATTTATGACCCTGCCATATATTATGATGGCGCTTATCTTCTCATCGGTATTGACACCAATTCTCGGGCGAAGCCTCCTACCGCCTTTGATTGCCATGATCACCTTCGGTTGGATGGGTTACGCACGCATCATCCGCTCCGACATCCTGTCTATCAAAGAACGCGATTTTGTTCTGGCAGCCAGAGCCTCTGGAGTCAAGAATGGGCGCATTCTCTTCAAGCACATTCTGCCCAATGCCATTTTCCCCACACTCGTGCTGGCGTCCCTGGGTATTGGGGATGTCGTCCTTGGCTTCGCAGCCCTCTCCTTCCTGGGCATCGGAACTGAGATCGGTTATGCAGACTGGGGACAGGTGCTCAGTTTTGCCCGCAACTGGATCACAGTTCTAAACCGCTACTGGTTCATTGTGGTCTACCCAGGGCTGACCCTAACCTTTTTTGTCATGGGCTGGAACCTGATCGGCGATGCTATGCGGGACGTGCTCGACCCGCGCATGAGGGGCAAGTCGTAATTATTGGCAATGTGACAAAACCGGCGACAATTCGCCGGTTTTTTTTTATCTTTCAATTCACAGTTGAAAATACAGGTGTTTCCTGGAAAGCAGCATCCCCAAAAAAAGAGTGCTTTAGACTGCAGCCGTCAGGCGTTCGTGCCAGAGCTGGAGCTGGCAGCGGGCATCTGTCTCGATGGAGATGTAGCGCTCGACCAAGCTGCAGGGAAAGTCCGGGCATTCCGCGCAGGTCTGGCGGACGCGGTTGGAAGCACAGTCTCGCAACGCACAAGCCTGGCACATCTTGCTCTCGAGCCGCTGCTGGCTGTGGCAGCCTTGACATGTCATTTCCGAGGGTGAATACCAGGTGCTATCGCTTGAATACTCCGCGGCCAGCCAGATCTGGTGTGCCTGATCCTGCTTTTGGGTGGCCTGGTAGACGAGGCATTCCTCACAATTCAACCCGCAAAAGGACCAATGAGCCATTGCGCCTCCTTCCACTAAACGAACGATCAGCAAGAATCGCAGCACGAATCGTGCCAGTTAAATAGGTTATGAGGGGATAGAGCCAACGGTCTGGGAGGGTGAGCCGCTTCGTGAGATGTCTTGCCTTAGGGCTGGAAGAAGAGCCGAGATATGTCAGCGGTTTTCTTCGTTGAGGGGTTTGTTGCGGTAGATGAGATCCGGGCGGGTTTGCCAGCCCTGGCTTTCCCAAAAAGCGTTGCCTTGCTGGTTGCCCGCAAAAACCAGCATTCCAACTCGATTGATCCCTTCGGCCCCAAGAGCATCACAGGCAGCATCGGCGAGCTGCTTTCCGATGCCCTTGCCCTGGTGCTCGGGCAGTACGATGGCGTGGTAGATGTAGCCGCGCCTGCCGTCATGCCCGGCAAGAATACCGCCGATGATCTCGCCGGCAAATTCCGCCACAAAGCAAGTGGTGGGGTTGCGCTTAAGGAATTTCTGGATGCCTGCTTCATTGTCGTCCAGGCTGCGCAGCCCCCTGTTAAAACCCGGCACTCTGTTCCACAGTGCAAACAGGGCAGGGTAATCTTCGGGGGTCATCAAACGCAAAGCAGCTTTGGTTATCATTTGGACTCAAATCATGCCATAACGCGTCAGAGCTGTATTGAGAATCAGGTTGATCAGCTCGGTATGTCCGATACCATCGGCGTTGGCTTCGATGACGATATCAGAAAGTTTGGGCATCAAACCCGGCAGGGGATTGATTTCAAGAATGTAGGGTTTGAAGTTGTCGTTTTTGTCGAGCCGGAAGTCAATCCGGGCGAAATCGAGCGCGCCTGTAACGCGGAAGACCGCTGCCGCGAGCCAGTTGAGCTCATCCACCATGTCTTCATCCAGGGGAGCGGGGCAGAGATACTCCAGTTCGGCAGCCAGGGCGGTCTTCAGGTAGTTGTCGTAGACGCCATCGGTCTCGAGGTATGGGTCGAGGTTCACTTCCATTGGTGGCAGGAAGTGCAAGCCGGCGTGGATGCGGTGGGCGTTTTCGTCCTTGGGGATACGGCGGGCAACAGGACCGATCAGGTTGCCCACCAAGCCGACTGTAACCTCACGCCCTTCGATAAAGCGCTCCACCAGCGCTGGTTGTTTATAGCGTTTTAGGATGTGCCGCAATTGCGTTCGAAGTTCATCGTCGTTGTGCAGGATGGACTGGTAGGTGATGCCCATGCCCGTGCCTTCACGGCTGGGTTTGATGAACAGGGGGTAGTGCATGCTCTCATCCAGGGGCTCATCCTCGCGCTCGAAGGATTGAAATTCAGGCGTAGGCAGGTTATGCCAGGCGAGAATGCGCTTGGTCATGGGTTTGTCGAGAGAGAGGGCGAGCGTAAGAACCTTTGAGCCAGTGTAGGGGATCTGGAGTTTTTCAAGGATGGCAGGAATTTGCGCTTCGCGCGAGTCGCCAAAGTGGCTCTCGGAAATATTGAAACAGATGTCGGGTTTGTAAGTCCGAACGGTATCAATAATGGATTCATCCGCTTCGAGGAATTCACACTCGTGTCCGCCGGCGCGGATGGCACTAACCAGGGAGAGGACGGTAGACTCCGAGTCGAGGTCATCCCACTGATCCTCGCTCATGCCTTCAAAAGCAGGCGCGTTGGCCTTGATGTTTGCCAATACCGCAACGCGGAATTTCTTCATTTATCAATTCTCCCGGAGTGATTATGATAAGCAACAGAATTATAGTCACTTTGATTTGCATGTAAAGTGAAATGAATGTCTTTTTCAGCGTGATTACAAAAGCCTCCCCTGTGATTGAGGGAGGCTTTTTGAGTTAAAGGGAAAGTATCAGGGCTATTCAACCGCAACCATCAAGTCATCTTCCGATTTTGCTTTGCGCGCGCCACGTTCGAGGTCGACCTTCTGGAGCATCCAGATGCCGACCGCGAAGAAGATCACCAGCGAGATGATGCCCAGGCGGACATTACCGGTGAGTTGGGTGACCAGCGCCATGATTGCCGGACCGATGATGGTATTGAATTTCTCTGATACGCTAAAGAAACCATAGAATTCCGCGCTTTTGCTCTTGGGCATCAGCTTGCCGATTAAGGATCGGCTCAGCGCCTGGCTGCCGCCCTGTACGGTTGCCACGCCAAAGCCGAGCACGAACATGTGCCAATCCTTGCTCATAAAGTAGCCCACAATTGCGACCAGGGTGTAGATGAGCAGGCTGATGGTGATCGCTTTTTTGTTGCCGAGCTTTGTGCCGAGCCTGCCGAAAAGCAGGGCAAATGGCGCGGCTACGAACTGAACCATCAGGAAGGTACCCAGCACGGTCATGGTGCTGAAGCCCAGGTCGGTGGCAAAGGCTGCAGCCATGGTGATGATGGTACCGATGCCGTTGGAATACACCAGGAAAGTCAGCAGGAACCAGAAAAGGTCCTGGTAATCACGGATCTCGCGAAACGCCTTGCCAAGGCGCTGGAGGCTGACAGTGATGCCATTTTTCCCAATTTCTTGTTTCTCTGCCATGGCGGCAGGCTCTTTAACCCTTCGGAAAAGGGGAATGGAGAACACTGCCCACCAGATCGCAACACTCGCCAGGCTGAGGCGCATCATTAATTGCGTGGCTGCTTCGTTTGTCATATTTGTCAACAAGTTTGGTCCTAAGAAAATCATGAGGACATTGATGAGCAGCAGCACTCCACCGCCGATATACCCGACAGCATATCCGCGGGAAGAAACTTTGTCCATATCTTCCGGTTTTGCCACATGCGGCAGCAGGGAGTCGTAGAAAACCAGGGAGCCAGCAAATCCAATCGTTCCAAGGATATAGAGCACGATGCAAAGGGTTTGTTGTTCCGGACCGGAAACAAAGAATAACAAAGCGGTGCTGATGATGCCGAGGGCTGCGAAGATCCCAAGAAAGAGTTTCTTGGAGGCTCTGAAATCTGCGATGCCGCCGAGGATCGGGCTGAGCAAAGCAGCGATGAGGCTGCCGATGGCGACCGCATAACCCCAAATCGGAACGGAATTGCCGCTGGCGATATAGGTGGCGAAGTAGGTGGGCAAAATTGCGCCCATAATTGTGGTGGCGAAGGCGGAGTTCGCCCAATCGTACATGGTCCAGGCGTGGATAACGCGCTTGTAACTCTTTTCATCAAAAGATTGGTTCAGGTTCATTGACAGGCTCCTTGTATGATTAATAATTAATTATTTTACCCCCGGATCTAAGAACATCCGGAGGGAATTACTCAATACTTGCTCCCAGGTTGGCAAAGGTTTCGATTACCATCGCTGTGAGTTGGCTGGCATCGCTGCAGGTGAGCAGGGTCCGCATGCTTTCGCGCGGAAGCTGATAGGGCTCCAGATAGGCTTTGATGTATTTGCGAAAAGGCATGATGGCGTTTTCCGCGTTGGTCGCGAGCATATCCTTTAACTGCCAGAGAGTGGTATCCGCCACTTCCTGGATACTGACCTCATCCCGACTGCGCCAGGAAAAGATCCAGGGGTTTGCTTTGGCTGCCCGTCCGATCATGACTGCGTCGCAACCGGTTTCCTCCAGCATGCGGCGCGCGTCTGCGGGAGTGGCAACGTCGCCGTTGCCGATGACAGGCAACTGCGGGAAAGCGCGCTTTAACTCAGCGATAGGCTGCCATTGCGCTGGTTTTTGGTAAGAGATCCTGCCGGTGCGTCCGTGCAGCGCGAGGGCTTTGGCGCCATTTTCTGCTGCCAGGTTGGCTATCTCCAGGAAATTTTGGGTGGTGCTGTCCCAGCCCAGCCGCATTTTGACGGTGACAGGAATCTTGACCGCACGGCAGACCATCGCGACAGCATCCCTGACCAACTGCGAGTTGCGCATCATTCCCACGCCTGCTCCCCGACCTGCCACGCTTTTGGCGGCGCAGCCCATGTTGATGTCGATCATGTCGGGATGGAATTCGTCCTCAATGCGGGCGGCGCACTCAGCCATGCGGGCAGCGTCGTTGTCGAGCAACTGTGCCACGAAAGGACGTTCTTCGTCGCGCGCGAGGAGGCGTTTCTTCTGGTAATATTTCTGGTTGGCATAGTCGAGGGTGTTGATGAATTCGGACACCGAATAGGCAGAGCCAAGCCTGCGGGTGAGAAGGCGAAAAGCTGCATCTGAAATGCCATCCATCGGCGCAAGGATCAGGCATCCGTGAATGGGAATATCGGCAATGAAGAAGTCGGCTGGTGTCAAAATCGGGTCCTCAATCCGTGATCCTGAACAAGACGCTGATCACGCGCTTCGAAGGCACCTCAAGCTCCACGCCGCCGTCAGGCTGCTGCACCAGGTCGTGAATGAGGCTTTCGTCCAGTCTCACCAGGTGGGCACTGGTGTTGAGCATATTGGGTTTCAATCGCAGCTGGATGGTTTCATCACCCAGGTTAACGCCGCGCACGACCCAGCCGCTTTCATCTTCGGCTTCCTTGATGGCAGTGATCATGAATTCGGCAGGCGACACTTCCACCATGGCGCTTTCAGCTGGCAGGCAGCCAGTGTGCAGGTCGGATGTTCTGACGTCCAGATCGGTCTGGAAGGATTGCGCCAATTTGACAGCCTCAAAAAAGTCCGGACCGTGCGGAATGACGCATAAATCGAAGGTGTAAGGTCGCAACTCCTGGGCATCCGGCGTCATCAGGGGTGGACCGGCGTGACCGACCCGGTTCCAGAGGTCGTCCCGGCTGAGCCAGCCAACGGAGCGTAACAGGGTGAGGTCGATAAGGGCATCGCCGTTTTCGTCCCGCACCACCGCGACTTCGGGTAACCCGCGATTGGCGATCATCAAACCACCCTGCTCATTGCTGACGTCCACGAAACTGCGCTGGGGCACTTCGGGTCGGGGCAGCTCACGCCAGGTGCTGTCGGTCTTGGGGAGGTCGATGGGGCGTGTGAGGATGTCAAAATGACCATCATACCGGGCAGAGTCCACTTTCAGACCGGTTTGGAACCTTAGCCCAAGGCGGTGGTCGAGGGCTTGGTTTTCGAAGTAGATTTGTACTTCAGCCTGGGGCACATCCTTGATCAGCGTGACCAGAACATCGAGGTTGTGTGTGATTATGCTTTCCTCGCGGCTATCGCGGGCTTCCGTCAGCGAGACAGGCAGATCCAGCGTCAGGCTCAGGATGAGGGTCTCGTAGAGGCTGGTTTTGTAAGTGGTTGTAGAGACCACGGCAGGTCTGATCTCCGTGTCATTTTCAGGGGGTGTAAAGTTGTACTCGTCGCCGCGGTCTCCCACGTCCACGATCTGGCACAACCCCTCAAAAACCTGCCCAGTGCGAAGGTCTTCCAGGCTTAGGCTGCCATCGGCACTGGCGACATGGATTTTCAGGAATTGGTTGGAGATGAAGTCCTCCAGATCCTCATCCGGTTCTTCAGAGATCTCTTCAGGTTCGTCAGATTTGCAGATCCAGTAGGTACGGTAACCCATAGCAGGAAGATCTTCGGCGAAAATATCCAGAGATGCCGTAGGCACATTGAAGACCTTGACCCTGACAAGGGCATCCGGGTCAGAATTTGAGATGAGGGCGTTCACCTGGTTGAAAGCAGCCGAAAGATTCACGAGATCGGGTTTGAGCAGCGATGAAAACTCAACTTCCACGCAAGGCAGTCCGTTTTCATCCGTCACGGCAGCATAAATCAGGCTTTTACCATTATGCCCGGACGTAGATACTCCTTGGAGAAGCCCCAAAAGTTCCCTGACAGGATAAGTATTTGACTCTTCAAATTCGCGCTCGCCATAAAAGCAATCCACCGCGACCCGGTTGCCTTCTGAATTAATAACACGCAGGGATTTGACGTCATGAGGCAAGTCTATCGCAGTATTTACAATCGAACTGCAGAGGTAAGGGGAGGCGTTAAAGACTGTCAGAGCGGCATACTCGCCGTGTGCACCCTCCCTGGAAGTGTTGATCTCGAAACTGAGTGCGTTCAGTGACTGATTGGTAAGTTCCTCGCCGATCTGATCGACCTGGTCGAAGCGGCTGACCATGTCTTTATGGGTGGCATCAACAGAGCAACCGCAGATCGAGTCGTGCGGATGGTTGCTGATGAGCAGCTTCCAGGCTTGGTCTACGAGCGAACCGGGATCTGCGATGCGGCTGGATTTTTGAAGCACAACAGGTGGGGTGAAGGCGTCTTCGCCGCGAGTCTGCAATTCAGCCCAGGTCGTAAAGGGCTCCACCCAGCGTTCGAGCAGATTCTGCGAGTAATGATTGCGCTGCTTGATCCACATGCGGGCTGAAAGGACCGCCGGCAGGATGTGGGCTTTGTGAGGATCGCGCAGCTCACCTCGCAAGGTCTGGAGGCTTATATTCTTTTCGGAAATCTCGTTCGAGACGGCAGCCAGGTATGCTGGAAGGGTGGAGTGGAACGCATGGCGCTCGGACTGGTTGTGTTGATTGAAGTAGCGCAAGTGCTCAGGTAGTTCGGGGCGGGGTTCAAGATGATCGCTGCCGCGCATCAGCAAGTAATGCGAGCTGGGGTTATAGGGTTGAAGTTTGTCTGCTTTGGCATTGAGGAGATCAAGCGACTGGTCCGGCTCAGAGGCAGGCCATTCGGCGAGGTTGCCGTAGCTGTCATAAAGGTGAGCCAGAAGCACGCTGGTGTCATCCGGAGATTCCCAGGTGAGCAGTGTGGGGGAGCCATCCGGCACGCCGCGCCAGAGGCAGGCTGTATCCATGTGAAATCCGTTCAGGATTTGCGGCAGCTGCGAAAGATGCCCGAAGGGGTCGGGGATGTAGCCAACCATCATGCGCTGACCAAAAAGCTGGCAGATATCCTTCCCAATCAACAGGTTCCGTACGATTGCTTCCGGTGAAACCAGGAATTCATCCGGCAAGATGTACCAGGGACCTATCAGGATTCGCTTTTCCTGGATATACCGCTGCAAGCGCGGCAGATTTGCCATGCGAACCTGCAAGTAGTCTTCAAGCACGATAGTCTGCCCATCCATCATGAAATGCAGATAATCCGGGTCGTTATCCAGCACGATCAGGAGATTATCCACAAGATGGACGAGCTGCAGGCGGAACTGTTGGAAGGTCTTATACCATTCACGATCCCAATGTGTATGCGATACTATATGCAGGGTTTGCATAAGCTCTCCTCAAAGCTCAGATTTTGTTTAATTATGCCACAAAGGGGTAAGTTAATGCGGTGTAGGCACATGCTTTATTACTACAAGCAGTTATGTCTTGACATTAGTTGTATCAAGCTATTTTTTAACCCTACTTCCCCGCTAAGGAGCAATTCCTAATATTACTAGAGGAACTGCAGGAACTCCCCTGCCTTGTCTTATGACATTATATAGCTCACCTTCATAATATGAAGGCCCTGAACTCATGTCTTTTTGCATTGATTTCATGGGAAGAATTTCGATTCCAACGTCGATGTGGTCACCGATGTAAAAAGCGAGATGCTTTACGAAGAGATCATATGCGACAAAGGAATATTTCCCAAATTGGACTTCAATCGCTACACGGTCTTTCACAAAATCTGTTTGGTTATAGCTCCTGATGGCTTCTTCACCTTCGGCTTCGATTTCTGCCTTTTGTTCTGCTGGCGACATCTGCATTGTTCTTCTGATAAGCTTTTCACTTCTAGTCACCCAATAGCTTACCCGGCTCTCCTCCCATCCACAATCGCTTAAATACTTTTTAAAGGCGAAATTAATGTCTTTGGGACTATAAAGAGCCTTACCGACCATTGTGATTTCTTTTGAGATTTTTGTTCGGAATCTATTTGCCTCTACCCTCCCTATAACTTCCAGGATTTCATTCCAGAGTTCTGGTTTATGAACTAGAAGGTACTCCAACCCGTTTAAGTGAGAATAGGTTTCAATAAGATTCATACAAAAGAGTCTCCTTATTGTTTTCTGATGGTGGAATATAAATTGGTTTATTCATTGGCCTAGTCTTAAGTACGCCAGCAAGCTCTTTTTGAACCCGATCTAATGAAATATCCACATACTTCTGTACTATTTCGCTGCCAGCTCCTTTTCTTTGATGCCTGAGAGCAGCTACGATAGTAGTACCAGTGCCTAAGTATGGATCAAAGACCCAGTCACCTTCATTGGTCAGCGAAAGGACAAATCTTTCGATTAATTCGACTGGAAACTGACAAGGGTGATCTAATTTTTCGATGTGATTATTCTTAACATTTGGAATATTCCATACATCTCCAGGGTTTTTTCCTAATGGGTTCCCGCTAAGTTTGCCAATATTCGGGCCTTTAAAATGTTTCTTATTAGGATACTTTTGTGGGATACGAATTGGATCTAAATTAAATACATAGTTGTCAGTTTTAGAAAACCACAGGACGGTTTCATACCGACCTGAGAGTCGTTTAGTGCTGTGTAGCCCATGCTCAAAGTGCCATATAATTCGATTTCGAAGTTTTAGACCAAGTTGTTCAAATATTGGATATATCATTATATCTAAAGGAATAATGGAGCCATTTTCAACAAAGTTACCTGTTTGCCAACAAATGCTTCCTGTTGCACGTAAGGTGCGAACACATTCGTTTATTATTATTGTTTGTTGATTAATATATTCCTTTAGATCTACTTTCTTTTCATATTCCTTACCAATATTGTAAGGCGGTGACGTAATTATCAATTGAAAGGCTTCATCAGGTATCGACTTGAGGAAATCAATTGCGTCTCCAGAGTAAACTGAAATTCTCTCATTTACATCGAAATCCGAGCGAATTGTTTGAGAATTAAAAGGAATAGGTTCTTGCTTCATCATGATTAATGGTAATTATAACCTGAAACCAACATTCAGAACTGGTGTCTCAGTACCGCGACAGCGCCCATGCAGCTGCTTCACCCACAACCGCATCTGGCTCTTTGGCAGCGCAGTCCAGCAAAGCGTGTCTGGCTGCTTCGAGGCGGGCGTTGCCGAGCACGATTGCGACGTTGCGGCGGAAGCCCTGGTATTTTGACCGCAGGACAGGTGTGTTGGCGTAAATGGATTTAAATTCAGCTTCGGTAAGCAAAAACGATTGGAGCAAGTCAGGATGCGGATCGAGCAGTTGAGCGTGATCAAAGAAGGGGGCAGCGTGTTTGGGCTTGTGGTTGGAAGGGCAGATGGTCTGGCAGGTGTCGCAGCCGAAGATACGCTGACCAATCAGGGGGCGAAAGGCAACCGGGATAGGTCCGCGATGCTCAATGCTTAGGTAAGAAAGGCATCGGCGGGCGTCAATGGAGCGGTTAGGAAGGATGGCTTTGGTGGGGCAGGCCATTTGGCAGCGGTGGCAATCGGCGCAATCGGAGTTGGTGAGGGGCTTATCCGGCTTGAGGGACAGGTCAACCAGGAGTTCACAGAGGAACAGCCAGGATCCGTAGTCTAGCGATGTCAGGCAGGAATTTCGGGCAATCCAACCCATGCCGGCTTGCTGCGCGTAGTCTTTTTCGAGGATTGGGGCAGTGTCGACGCAGACCAGGTGCTTGAGTGGTTGGTCAATGCGTTGGGCAATTTTCTGCGCAAGGAGCTCCACCGCAGCTTTCAGGACCTGGTGATAATCGGGCAGAAGGGCGTAAGCGGCAATGCTCCCCTGGTTCTGTTGGATTTTTTGATCATCAGCCGGGGCAGGATAGGGTGTGGCGAGGCTGATGACAGTGCGGCATCCAGGCAGCAGCCTGGCGGGGTCATAGCGAGCTTCGATGCCGTTTGGTCGTGCCATGTAGCCCATTCCCGCATGATGTCCGGCTGCGATCCAATCCAGGTAAGTTCCGTAATGGGGTGGGGTATCCGCGCGGCTGAAGCCGCAAAGCACAAAGCCGAGATTTAATGCCTCGGCTTTGATCAATGCTTCAATAGACATGCTGCCTGCTTTAGACGATGGTGTATTCAAACCAGAAGACGGCGAAGCCCACATCACTTGGATTTACGATCATCCAATCGCTCTTGACCGCACCGGTCTCCGTGGGGGCGGTGAACTCGATCTCGATCTGCACGCTCATATTCGGCGGTACATCGTAGGGCATGGTGATCTCGGTAGGCGCGCCCATAGCCGGTCCGCCGGTGTGCATGATGTAGTAGCTGGTGTTCCAGGTGGTTGTACCGGTGTTCATCAAGGTGACCACTACGGTGAATTTTCCGCCAGCCTGGATGTTGGCACCATCGGCTGGATTGCTGTAGGTCCAAACGCCGGCATCAACCCCGGTTTGGGGTGGAGGTGGTGTGGCTGTGGCTGGTCCGGCAACAGTTGTAGTGGGAAGTCCAACTGCGGCAGTTGGAATAGAAACAGTGGCTGTGGGGGGAGACAGGGTGGGGGAAGGCGCAAGCGTCGCAGTGGGCGTTTCACTGGGGCGCGCGATTTCGGTTCGGGTCAGTTGCGCCGCAATGGTTTCGGCCACATAGGTTTTCATCTGGTCTGGACTGGGCGTGCTTACGCGCGGTCCGCAGGCGCTAAGCGCCAGGATCGCCACACTGAGCCCCAGCAGCAGTTTAGTAATTTTTGTTCGCGTCATTATTCCTCCAAGTCTTCAAGAGACCGGGTTGTATCGATGAACAATTGTCAAGGCGATTGCCCGTTTTGTCAAGTTTAGCCGTGTGCATCAGGGTGCTATGACTGGTGCAAGCAGGTGGATGGTGTCTCCCTGAGGCGAGCCATTTGCCTCAAGCTGCAGGATGATCCGAACACTTTTTCCGGAAAGCGCGGACAGGTCCTGGTTGATGCTCAGCAGCTTGCCATCATAAACTTTCTGCCAGTGGGCGATCTCTACCGGCGCTTTATCGCCCTCCTGGTAGCTGAGCCGCAAAGTCACGTCGCAAGCCTCCTGGTCGTTTGCACAGCCCAAAATTGTGCTGAATTTGGCATTTTCGGGTATCAGCATGACAGGTAATGTGCCGCGTAGTATGCCGTCCTGAATCTGCTGTACGCCAAGCCATAAGGCAGGTTCGTCATCTTTAGCACCATTTTCAAGCACAGGCGCAAAGTCTGTAAAAGCAAATCCGCGCGTGTCCGTCGGCAGACCCGGGCAAGGGAGTTCACCTGAGGCATTAGTCCAACGGATGCTGCACGCCATCGCCACCAAGTCGATCTTTCCGGTCATGACCTGAATCTCCACCCAGAAGGTCTGCGATGGATCCTTGAAACTGAAGAGCACGCCGTCCGCGTTGCGCAGCTTGAAATCCGCCCGGTAACTGCCGCCAACCAGCGGGGACGTGAACGGAATGGAGATTGTCACATTGCTGCCCGGTGGAACAGAGTCCTTGGTGAGGGGAATGACTGCGGGCGCGTTCATGGGATCACCACTGCTGAAAACCACATCGTAGTCGGCATTCCAGGTGCAGGAGCCTGCGTTGCGCAATGTCCAGGTTTTGGTAAAAACCGTCCCGGGAGGGAATTGGCTGCCGTCGGGAATGGTTTCATCGATAAAAGCTGCCTGATCGCAACTCCCGGAGGGAGTGAGTGTGGTTAGCAGGGTGGCGGTGGGGACCGCAGGGTCAGTTGGCAGGCTGAGGGTGGGAGCTGGAGTTGGCTCGGGGGTTGGCGGCACCGGGGAAGGTACGAAAAAGATCGCGGTTTGGGTGCGGGCAGCCTGGTCCGTTGCAACAATTTCAGTGGTGAGTGCCTCAACCGTTCGGGCAGCTTCGGTGCGAATGCTATCCAGGGGGTCTGTGGGGGTGGCAGGGTTGGGTTGAGGTTGACAGGCGCTCAAAAGCAAAATTGCCAACAGCATGAACATCAAGGATTTTTGTGACTTCATAGGTTCCTCGTTAACGGGAGGTGTTGCAAGTATTGCGCCAAAAAACAGCAGACTGCTTGGTCTGCTGTTTTTCGTCAGATTGGGTCAAGCCCGGCGGTGACCGATAAACACCGTTTGTAAGAACAAACCAATTTTTATTTTCTGCCCGCTGAGCAGGTACTGAGAGCTGAAGAGGTTAGCAACGCCATGGATGACGATAATGACTGTGCCCCCCAGCAGCGCGATGCTGGCGATGAGCTGCCAGGCGGGAACGGGACCGACCGAGAGCCGAGTGAGCATCACGACCGGAGATGTGAAAGGGAAAAGCGTCATGAAGGTTGTGAAGGTTGAGAAGGGTGTCGCAATCAAATGATTCATTGGTCATGGGACCGCCAAGGATGGTTACACTGCCAAAATCTGGTTGATAAATGTCCAAAATAACGCGGATAGAGGTTGTTTTGCCGGATCCATTCGGACCGAGCAATCCAAAAATTTCACCAGGGCGGACTTCGAAAGATACATCTTTAACGGCTTGAGTCGTGCCGAAACTCTTGGCGATCTTATCTACAATGATTGTTGACATAGTGCTCCGTTTCAATGGTTAAAAAGATTCTTTACAACCCCCATGATAACAGCGTTTAAGGGAGTTGGTTGCTAAAAACAATAGATTATATACAGTAAAGAGGTTTGACGGTAAATCCTGAGCTTGAGGATATTCAAGCATGGGTAATCTCTATTAAAAGATTGGCGTTCAACCACAAAATCGCCAGATAACTTAGAATTAGGTAACCGCGAATATGAGGGCATCACCTTGATCACTGAACTAAAAGTAATGTCGAAGATTTCTAAGAGAACCCGGACCGTTATGAATGCCCTCTCATTTAATCAATTTGATAGAATGGGTTATGAAAACGAGGAACAAAATGCCTGAATTGGTCCATAATAAATTGACTACACCCTGGGAGGTCGATCAGCCGATCCCACTGCCCGAGTACCCACGTCCGCAAATGGTGCGCGGAAACTGGCAGAACCTCAACGGCTGGTGGGATTGCGCCATACAGAATTTAGAAAGCCCACGGCCTGCATCTTTCGGGGAAAAAATCCTGGTGCCTTATGCCCCTGAATCCAGGCTGTCGGGTGTGGAGCACGTGCTGCAGCCGGATGAGAAACTCTGGTACCGACGCAGCTTCCATGTGAGCCATGCCGAGGATAAGGCGGTGCAGCTGCACTTTGGGGCGGTGGACTTTGCCTGCGAGTTGTGGATCAACGGCAGCAAGGTTGGCGGTCACTGGGGCGGCTATTTGCCTTTTAGTTTCGACATCACAGACTTTCTGGTTGAAGGAGAAAATGAGCTGGTTTTGGCCGTCACCGATGCCACTGAGGCTGAGATGCACCAAAAGGGCAAACAGTGTCTTGAACAGAACGGAATCTGGTACACCTCTGTCTCGGGTATCTGGCAGACAGTCTGGTTGGAGGTCCTGCCCAGGCAGCACATCTGCAGTTTGAAACTGACACCCAACCTCGATGCGAGCAACTTGCTGATCGAAGTGGCTTTATCTGATGCGGTCGATAAATCGCAAATGGAGTTGGAAGCAATAGCGTCTTTTGAGGGGCAGGAAGTGGCTCGCGAACGCATTACCTCTGCAAGTGATATGCTGCTGCACATTTCGGACCCGAAAAAGTGGCATCCCGATCACCCCTATCTATACGATTTGGTCGTCAGGCTAAAGGTTAATGGGGTGGTGGTGGATGAGGTGGGCAGCTACTTCGGCATGCGCAAGTTTGGCAAGGCGCGCGACAAAAAGGGCTTATGGCGCTTTACGCTCAACGATGAGCCTATCTTTCAGTTCGGTCCGCTGGACCAGGGCTACTTCCCTGAAGGGCTCTACACTGCCCCTTCCGAGGAAGCCATGCTGTTTGATATTGAATACGCCAAAAAGATTGGCTGCAACATGATCCGCAAGCATGTCAAGGTTGAGCCGGCGCGCTGGTATTACGCCTGTGACCGCCTCGGCATGATCGTCTGGCAGGACATGCCCAATGGCGGACTTTCCACCAAGGACTCCGTGGTTGCATTCACCTTCACCTCGGGTGTTCATCGCTCCGACATTCGCCGTTTGCACCGTTTTGGCAGGGAAGATCCCGAAAACCGCGAGGAATATCGCCAGGAACTGAAACATCTGATTGACAGCCTCTACCACTTCCCCTGCATCGCCGTGTGGGTGCCATTCAACGAAAGTTGGGGGCAATTCCATGCAATCCTTACTTCCTACTGGGTCAAGGGCTATGACCCAACCCGCCTGGTGGATCATGCATCCGGCTGGTTTGACCAGGGAGGGGGGGACTTTCAGAGCCGGCACGTGTACTTGAAAGCCCTGAGTGCCTCCCAACCGGATGAGCGCATTTTGGCTGTGACCGAGTTCGGAGGTTACACCATGCAGGTGGACGGGCACGTATACACTGAGAAGAAGCGTTTTGGTTATGGTCACTACCAGGATTTTGATTCTCTCACTGCGGCCTACCTGAGATTGTTGGAAGAGCAGGTGAAACCCCTCATTCCCCTGGGGCTTTCCGTGGCGATCTACACTCAAACCACCGACATCGAGACAGAGATCAACGGCTATCTGACCTACGACCGCAAGGTCGAGAAAATGGACTCCACCCGTCTGCGCGAAGCTCACCTGGAGCTATACCAGGCAATGGAAGAGTAAAAAAAATAGCCCGGAAGGGCTATTTTTTTATTGATGCTCAAGCTAATAAAGATCTACTCAGGCGGATGGAAAAGCAGCAGGGTGTTGCTGGTGGAGTCGGACACCCAAACCTTGCCGTCGGCGGTGGTGGCGATGCCGCTGATGACTCCCATCAGGTAGCTGTTGTCGAACCCGCCCCACAGGATTTTGAAGGTCCCTTCACCATCAAACCCAATCACGCGCCCACGGTCGGGATCTGTGATATACACGTCTCCGTCTTGATCCAGCGCCAGGAAGGGTTTGTTGTCCAGCGAGTCCGAGCTCCAGGCGTCCACCTCCCACAACCTGGCTGAGCGGAACTGCAGCCCGGATGGGTCCGGTTCAAAGACCTGCACGCGGTAGTTCCAGGTGTCGGCGATGTAAATCTTGCCATCCGAGCTGATCTCGATCCCAACCGGTTCGTCCAGGTTGCCGGCTTCGAGCCCCAGACCGCCAAATTGGGTCAGGTAAGTTCCGTTCGAATCGAAGACAACCACGCGCTGCTTGCCGGTGTCGGTCACAAAGACGCGCCCGGTCTGGTCGATTGCGATTCCGCGAGGACCCCAGAAGCCGTCCGGCAGACCATTCACTTCGAAGACACTCCACATCCGCAGGAACTGCCCATCAGGTGTGAAAACCTGGATGCGATGGTTCCATGTGTCCGCGACGTAGACATTCCCGTCCAAGCCAACTGCAACGCCCCAGGGCTCGTTCATCAGCCCTCCGGGGATTTCTCCATCCATCACATTGCCGTAGCCGCCAAAGGCATTGAGGAACAAGCCCTGCGAATCGAGGTGCACGATGCGATGGTTGCGCGAGTCCGCCACGAACAGGCTGCCATCTGCAGCTGTGGCGATATCGCGGGGAGCATTGAAGGTGCTCTCGCCCGCAAAATTAATCACGCTCAATGGATCGAGGCTGATGGTATTGGCGGCGTATGGGTCCACACGCGGCTCTTCCGGCTCCGGGCTGACGCCGTACTCCCAGATCATCGCGGCGACGTCTTTTTTGATGTACATGCGCGCGGTATCGCTGGGCGACCAGGTGGCGAGGGTCAGCGAGGGGTTGTTGAAGGCGGTGGCATACTCTGTGTAGTCGCGGTTGAACCAGAGCTGCCAGATGGCTGAGCGTTTGGCAGGGTCTTTCCAATCCCGCAGAACGCTCGCAAGACTCCAATCGCGATAAAGCGATTCGTTTGGCCACCACATGCGTTTGTAGTCATAACGGTAGTATCCGTCGCGCACTACCGGTTCGATTTTGGAAAAATTCGATGAACCGACCACGATAATGGGGGAATCCTGCAAGGACTTAGAGACGTTGGTATCAAAATCAACTTTGTTGGGATAGTCGCGCATGTACCACCAATAGGGGTAGCGCACGTCGTTGTCGTAGGCGACCTTGATGGTTTTATCGCCATACAGTCGCTTTGAGATGGCTTCAATCTGCTCGACGGTGTCTTTCATATCGCGGGTGGCATGCGCGTAGACCAGGAGCTCCATGGCGTTGTCGTAATTGATGTAGGCGGCGCGGTAGGCTGTTCGGGCGGTTTGCAGGCTGAGCAGACTAAAAAATGCCAACAGAGTGGCTTTCCAGAAGTTGGCGCCTCCCCAGTCTTTCAGCAGGGCAAACAAGCCAGCGCCAGCGCCCAGGGTGCCTACCAGTGCAAGCAGGAAATCGCTGGTCGCCTGCAGTTGGAGCAAGTCTTTCCCCTGGAAGGGCGGCTCTTTGCCCAGCAGGCTGCCGAGCAAACTGCCAACAGCAATCAGGAAAACGCCGCTCAACAGCAAAACCAGCCAACCGCGCTTTTCGCGGACTTCCTGCCAGTCAGTTTTCTCGATCAGGTAGCCTAAAGCCCAGCCAGCAGCCAGGATCATAGGCATGGTGATGTGGGTGGTCAGCCAGGGCATGCGTTCGCCGGCAAAAGAAAACGCCAGCAAGCTCATCCCGGACCAGAAGAGCAGCAAGGCCAGGGTTGGCAGCTTTTCGGCGCGGCTCGCATCTTCTGGCGGGTCGGTGAAGAATCGCCTAATTCCACCGGGACGGACAGGCTCTTCCTGCCCGGTCTCACCGGCGGGCAGATCTTCCTCGAGCTGCAATTCCTCTGACATGATAAGTGCATCCGGGGATTCGTCTATTGCAGTTTCCACTTCCGAAAGTTGATGTTGTGCACCCTTTGTCTCCAATTCACCAGCCATTTCCTGTTCGGATTCGACTGAGTCGATCACATGGGTGAAAGGTTCATCCACCTTGGCGAAGAAAAGTCTGCGGAAAAATCCAATGATGAGCGCAAAGATCGTTCCCAAAGCAGGCAAATACTCGTACATGGGGATCTGAACCAACGCGTAATAGTAAAGCGGCTGGGTACCCCGCTCAACAGCTTGCTGCTGCATCCAGTATCCCAGAGCGCCGACGATGCCTTTGAAAAAACCTTCTCCGTGGCTGAAAAACGAGGTGTAAAAGACGATGAAAATTCCCCAGAAGATGGCCGCACTGCGCAGGAAGGTTTTGCGGTTCCAGAGCATTCCCAAAACGAGGGATACTGCTATCAGAAGGCTAAAAACGATTCCGGAACGAATGATTCCAGTTTGGCTGTAATCGGTGGCATCGAAGCCCAGAAGCGAAAGAGGTATGGCAACCAACAAGGGAAGAATTAGGATCAGGGGCAGAACGATCAGGTCAAAAGTGCGGGAAGAACGGATTTGCTTCCAGCCCAGACCCTGAATAAGGAAAACGATGGCAGCGATAGCTGAGATGCCTGTCGCACCTCCGGCTGCGTATAAGGGCAGTTTTGAGTTGATCAGGTGCGAAACGCCTCCACCCTCGGGTGAGACGCCGCCTGTCTGCATCGGCGCGGGTGTCCTTCCAAGTATATACACGCCTAGCGTGACAACGATTAAAGCCAGCGTGATCACAACGGCGATCAGGAAACGATTTTTGGAATTGTCGGACTTCCATTTGCGGCGCAGAGCCCCGAAAATGAACAATAATGCCAGGAAGATAGACGCTTCCGCGGTGAAGATATACGAGGTAGCTTTGTCAGCGTAATGCATGGCTGTGATGAAGGTCAGCCAGTAAAGCCATTTGGTCTGACCGTCTTCCATGTAGCGCAGGAAGAGCCAGAGCATCACCAGCCCCCAGAAGACGATGAAGATTTCGTTGCGGGTATAGCGGCTGTAGAAGAGGATAAAAGGCGAGATCATGAAGAGCGTGGCGGCACAAAGCGACCCAACCCGACCAAGATAGCGCCGCCAGGCGAACAGCGTAAAGAGCACCACCGCGATGCCAAACAGCGCAGCAGGTACGCGGGCGGAAAAATCCGAGTCGCCGAAGAGGAAGTAAGAAAGCGCCAGGGCATGGAACTGGAACGGTCCATGCGTGACAGGATCGTAAACGTAATTTTCGATGGTGTAGGCCGGAACGACGTGGTTGATCTCGTCGTGCGCCATGGTGCGCGCGCCGAGGTCATAGAAGCGCGTTATGAGGGTGAGGATGATGATGAGCGCGATCAGCAGCTGTTCGACGGTGAAGTTAGGCCACCAGGGAAATACGGCTTTATCGAGCCAGCGGTCGTCGCGGGTTTTGACAGGGGATGCCAGGCTTTCAACGGACATAAATTTGTCTCCGGTATTGTTTCTCAGATGATTGTAAACTATACCTTGCCCCTTCAAAATCGGCAAGTTATGGAGGGGGTACAGGGAGGCAACGATGGTCGGAAGGGCGGAATACGCTTCACTTGCGGACTCCGCTGATGCTTGCTTGGGGTGAGAGNNATTTTTACGGGGTTGAACCTGACGATATGAGCGCTTGCAAAATTAAGAAAAGATACATGCTAAGGTTCGTGATGTCAGGTTGAAAAACGCAACCTGACCTACGCTGATGCTTGCTTGGGGTGAGAGAAAAAAAGAGATATTTGTGTAGGTCAGGTTCCGCAGCCTGCCCCGTGTATTTTTACGGGGTTGAACCTGACGAGATGAGCGTTTGCAAAAACAAAAATGAATCGTGATGAGGTACTTGATGTCAGGTTGACAAGCGCAACCTGACCTACGCGGATGCTTGCTTGAGGTGTGAGGAAAAATCAGTCACGATTGGCGGTAAAAAACGTTCTCGGCATAGACCAAGCCGGATTCAAAGGAGGAATCCGGCCTACGAAAAGATTATAATTTATTCCTGTTCCGCTTTGCATTACAATTTAGCTATGCACCGCCGATTTGTTATTGTTTTGCTTATTGTCCTGGGGATCGTCTCAGCCTGCCTGCCTCAGACGCCGACCCCTACGGAGCTTCCTCCCACCCCAAACATAGAGCAGTTGATGCAGACCTCAGTTTTCGAGGTCACTCAGGCTGCCGCGCTAACCCAGGCCGCTCTCCCCACAGCTACCTTCACGCCGCTGCCGACCGCCACCAACACCCCAATTCCAATGGTAATTGCCACTATCGCCCGGACACCGACCGAAGTTGTTACTCCAACCTCTGAAGCAAGTTGCAATCGGGCTGGCATGGGTACGCCCTTCGACCTCACCATCCCTGATGGCACGCAAATCTCCGCAGGCGAAACCTTCACCAAAACCTGGAGGCTGGTAAATTCCGGCTCTTGCAAGTGGACCCGGCTTTATAAGCTGGTGTTCTACTCCCAGAACCCTCTCGGCGCAACTTACGAGCACTTTCTGCCGGGAGAGGTGCTTCCGGGGCAGGCCATTGACCTAAGCCTTGAATTTACCGCTCCTCTTCCGCTGGGCTCTTACCGCAGCAACTGGATGCTCCAGGCTCCGGACGGGTCACTGTTCGGTTTGGGGATGAATGCGGACACGCCTTTTTACGTCTCAATCGTGGTCGTTGAGCAGCCCACCGCCACTCCCGAACCCAGTCCTATACCTTAATCGAAAAGCAAAAAATCAGCCAAATACAGCGTTTTAAGATAAGATTAGGCATCAAAACTAATCGGAGTAAGTGATGCCAGAAACCAATCCTTTTGACCCGCAGGATATGCATGCCTCAATTGAAGCACTTGGTGCCAACCTCAGGTCAGGCTGGCAGCTTGGCTTGCGGTCGGCCATTCCTGACGTCGGAGCCCTGCGTCAAATAGTAATTTGCGGCATGGGCGGTTCGGCAATTGGGGGGGATTTCACCACGGCTTATCTGGCAGACCAATTAGCTATCCCGGCAGTCGCGCACCGCAATTATGGCTTGCCTGGCTGGGCACGCGGACCTGAAACGCTGGTCATCTGCTCCTCTCATTCAGGCAACACCGAAGAAACCCTGAGCTCTTTTAAGGAGGCTCTAAAGCGGGATTGCACTCTGATGAGTATTAGCACCGGCGGAAAGCTGGCTGAGCTTTCAACGCAAACTGGAAAGATTTGCTGGATATTCGACCATGTTGGGCAGCCCCGCACAGCGATTGGCTGGACGGTTGGGCTGCTGCTGGCGCTCTTTTTCCGTTTGGGTTTGATCGAAGATCAAACCGCGGCGGTGGAGGAGGCGGTGGCAGTCCTGGCGGAAGGGATTCAGAAATTGGGAAAGGACAGCCCTGTTTCAAGCAATCCCGCCAAACGGCTGGCAGGGCAATTGCTGGAACGCAATATCATTATTTATGCAGCGGGTGAAATGGAAGTGCTCGCCAGGCGCTGGAAGTCGGAGATTAATGAACTTGCCAAAGCCTGGGCGGCCTTTGAGGGCATCCCGGAGATGAATCACAACGCCCTGGCAGGGCTGCGCCACCCCGAAAGCCTTTACGAACACACCTCAGCAATCTTTTTACGCTCCGATTTCGACCATGAACGCAACCGCAAACGCATTGATCACTCCCAGCACTTCTTCCTGGAGGCGGGTGTGGGGGTGGATAGCGCGCGGGCACGCGGTGAGGGCAAACTGGCGCAGATGTTCAGCTTGCTTCAGTTAGGTGATTTTGTCTCTTATTACCTGGCTCTCGCTTATGGTGAGGACCCCACACCGATTGAAATCCTCAATGAGCTGAAAAGACTTTTGGCAGATTAGTTACTAGAAGTCAGCATCCTTGATATCGACAGTGAGGGTCAGTGACCAGTTTTTGGACTTCAAAAATGATGATAGAAACTGACCGACTGATATTGCGTAGATTTTCCGAAAATGATCTCTTGGATCTTTTTGAATATCTCTCTGACCCAGAGGTGGTGAAATTTGAGCCTTATGGACTAATGTCTTTGGACGAGGTTAGCGAAGAACTTGATCTGCGAATCGCATCAGAGGAGATGGTTGCGGTTGAGCTGAAATCCAGCGGCATACTGATCGGCAATGTGTACCTTGGAAAAAGAGAAAATGACGCTCTTGAGATCGGCTTCGTGTTCAACCAGGACTTTTGGAATCAAGGTTATGCCATGGAGAGCTGCAAAGTATTGATTCATGAGGCTTTTTCGAGCGGCATTACGAGGGTCTGCGCTGAATGCGACCCTGAAAATCAGAGCTCCTGGAAATTATTGGAAAGGCTGGGTTTCACCCGGGAAGCACATCTGATAAAGAACACCTGGTTCTGGAAGGACGAATTGGGCGAACCTATTCTTAAAGACACCTATATTTATTCTTTGGAGAATCAGTTAACCTCCATAAATGCATATCAAGGGGACCCTTTGCAGTAAAAGCAGAAGCACCTCAATGGACTACCTCGCAGTAACCAATCAAAACCGACAAGCGATTAATGCTTACATCAAAAATCATTGGTTTTCCACGGAAATGATCATTCGTGGAGAAATCGTGGACATGACTACGGTCGAGGGCGTCGTCGGAATGGATGGTGATGAGATTGTGGGGCTGATCACCTATCGAATCTACGCTAAAGTTTGCGAGATCACCTCGCTGGACAGCCTTCGGGAAGGCCAGGGGGTTGGCACAGCATTGTTGGAACAAGTAACAGCTATCGCAAAGGCGAAGGACTGTCAAAAGGTCAGCTTGATTACCACGAACGACAACATAAACGCCATTCGCTTCTTCCAAAAACGCGGATTTAACCTGGTGAAAGTGCACCTTGATGCTGTGACGCGTTCACGGATATTGAAACCCAAAATCCCGCTGATAGGGCAGAATGGAATCCCGATCAGACACGAACTTGAGTTTGAATTGCTGTTAGGAAATTAATAAGTTGAGCGGAAAATCTATCTGCCTTGGTCACAAGCGGCTATACAAACCCTTTACTTGTTTCAAAAAGACTTTGATTGCAGGATAACGTATACTAATAATAATCCGAGTCCAGAACTCGGGAAACGGCGAGTTTTCCAGTCAATAAAGCCTTATTGGAGGTGAGTTCTCATGTTCCAGGATAGAAAAGATGCTGGCATCAGGTTGGCAGCTGCGTTGGAAGGGTATCGCGGACAAGATGTGATTGTCTTCGCGCTTCCAAGAGGAGGTGTGGTGCTTGGAGCAGAAATCGCGATGAAACTGAACTCTCCATTGGACCTTGTGCTTACGAAGAAAATTGGCCATCCCTATAATCCGGAATATGCCATCTGTGCGGTCGCCGAAGAGGGAGAGCCGATTTGCAATAGATTTGAGTTAGCTTCTGTCGACCCGGTCTGGTTTCAGAAGGAGGTGGAACGGATACGGGTTGAGCTAAAGCGCCGGAGACTTGAATACTTGGGAGATACTGAACCTCACCAGGTGGAAGGTAAGATAGCAATCATCGTGGATGACGGCATTGCTACAGGATTCACAATGATGGCGGCTATCAAGGAAATGGAAAAACGCAAGGCAAAACAGATCATTGTCGCGATTCCTGTTACTCCTTACAACACCGCTCAAAGGCTGATGTCCATGGGTGTCGATCTGGTTTCACTGCAAATAGACCGTGCTTACCTCGGAGCAGTGGGAGCATATTATGGCGATTTCAGGCAGGTGACCGATAGCGAAGTAATCGCACTTATGAAGCTGGTCAGAGGGTAGAAGAAAATCACTAGCGAGTTCTTTTTCATTGGAATCTGGATCAAAACCATGTGATCGACGATTTACCCTGCCCAGTGTAGATGGGAGGACGCGTGAGTTTGTTGTTTTACTGGCTTCTTACGAAGCTTTAACACGAGCCCTTCTTTGGAGGCGTAGTCCTGGAAAAGCGCGACCACGAAGGCTGTTTTTCTTTTATTGGCAGGGAATTTACAGATGGATCATTGCCGATCCGTTCCATGATCTTCTCAACTTGGGGAAGGGGCAGCAGGTTGACCGCGACACAATAGAAAGTCTTTCTGCGTCCATCATGGTATTCAGCCAGAAGTGTTTGAAGAATTTCGGCCTTTCTGGTTTGTTCCTTGTTGTAAACATCCATCCCTATTTCTTCGGCTCGTTTAATGTCACGTAGCTGGCGTTGATGAGTGATGAATGAATCGTATTCTTCCGCGCCATTATATTTCGCGCACGGAAATTCAGGACAAAGGAAACAGTATTCAACTCCGTCATGCTGAAGGCTGCATTTTGCGATCGCGCAGGATTGATTTCCGGGACCTCCACCACACCCAGGACAATACTCACCCAGGCGCATCGGGCACAACTTGCAGTTTAGCCCGCAAAGTGAAAAAGATAAGTCTTTTCTGATGAAATCTTTCATCCTTCATCACTTCATTTATTTTGATAGAAAGCGCCCAATACCGAATCTTGGGTGATGATCCGCTGAAAACAAGATTTGGGTTCATTTCATCCAAAAGTCAACTTGTCTTCTCCCAGCGAAACCAGCAGTTACATCCACACAAGCAGTATCTACAGTATATGCCCAACTACTGCACTTGATCGAAAGTGGATGAGGTTGCTGAAAAAAATTCCTTTGCAAAAAAGAATTGATTCCAGAAAAACTATTGACAAAGCACGAGTCAGTATACTATAATAACTTTTGAGAGCGCTCCCAAAGAAATTTCAATTGTGAGCTTCGAAACAAGCCAAAACATGAATGATCTAAAACTTGAGGATATCGCAAAACTTGCTGGAGTTTCCAGGTCAACCGTCTCACGGGTGGTCAATGCCAGTCCAAATGTGGGGGCGGCAACGCGTAAACGAGTTGAAAAGATCATTCAAAATACCGGTTATCATCCCAATGCGGCAGCCAGATCTCTGGCATCACAACGCACCAATATGATCGGTCTTGTCATCCCAAGAACAACAAGCGCTTTTTTCACAGACCCTTACTTTCCTCATCTTACTCAGGGCGTGGCTTTCGCGTGCAACAATCACCATATGACCCTCTCTCTTTTTTTGGTGGGCAACCAGGAAGATGAAAACGAAATCACCCCACGCCTTTTACGACGGGGGATGTTGGATGGCATTTTGCTGCAATCCGGTAACTCAGACGACATGCTCTTCAGGCGCTTGATCTCCTCGCAAGTGCCATTATTGGTTTTAGGAAGACCTTTTGAGGAGAAATCTGTAAATTACATCGACGTAGATAATATCTCAGCGGCAAAAAGTGCGGTTTCCCATCTATTAAAGCTGGGTTATCAACGCATTGGCATGATCACCGGGGCAATTCGCAGCACCACATCGGTCGATCGGCAAACAGGCTTCGAGCAGGCAATGGCTGAAGCTGGCAGAGAAATTGACCCGTCTTTGATTGTTGAAGGCGACTTTTCGGAGAACAGCGGTTATGTTGCTATGAAAAAGTTGCTTGCATTCACACCAGACGCGATTTTCGCGCAGTCGGATGTCATGGCAATTGGGGCGATGCGGGCTGTTCAGGAAGCCGGCTTCGAAATTCCGAAGGATATTGCTTTTGTTGGTTTTGATGATCTACCGATTGCGTCTACTCTGCCAATCAAGTTGACGACCGTTCATCAGCCTATTACCCATTTTGGTATCAAAGCAGTTGATCTGCTAATAGATATGATTGAAAAAGGCACGAAACCGGCCAAACGTATGATCCTTGATACAGAACTGATCATACGTGATACATGTGGGGGGAAATCAGTAAGCAGACCCACGGATCAGGGGGCAGAAATGGAAGGGAGCGCTCTCAATGCGCTGATACAAACAGGAGGTGCAATTCATCATTAACACAAGTTTTGTTATTACAAACACTCAAAACAACAAGGAGAAAAGGAAAGAAGATGAAACGTTTATTTGGATTTTTAGCAGTATTAATGGTCATGAGCCTTGTGCTCGGGGCCTGCGGCACTCCCGCTGCCCCTGCTACCGACGCACCAGTTGCAGAGGCCCCCGTCACTGAGAAAAAGACCATCTTGAATGTCTGGTCTTTTACCAATGAAATTCTCACCATGGCAGTTGCCTTTGAGAAATCCCACCCGAATGTGGATGTGGTTTACACCATGATCCCCATGACCAACGGTGAGTATCAAACCAAACTGCTCGCCACCCTCGGTACAGCGGACGTTCCGGATGTTGTCGCGCTTGAGGCCGCATTCGTAAAAAGCTATGTGGAAAGCGATTTCCTTGCCGATATCGGAGACCTCCAGAAATACGCAGACGAACTGAAGATGTACCCCTTCGTTTACGAAGTTGGTATGGCTGATGGCGTCCACAAAGCCTATGCTTACCAGGCTACCCCAGGCGCTCTCTTCTATCGCCGCAGCCTGGCCAAGGAATACTTTGGCACTGACGATCCTGTAGAAATCCAGGAACTGCTGGGCGATTTCGACAAATACATCGCTGCCGCTGAAGTTATCAAGGAAAAATCTGGCGGCAATACCTACATGGTTTCTTCCAATGGTGACTTCCAGAACCTGTTCTTCGCAAACCGTGAACAACCCTGGGTGGTTGATGGCAAGTTGACCGTAGACCCGATGGTTGAAAAAATGGTTGAGACCGTCAAGATTTTCCGCGACAATGGCTACGAAGCCCGCGCGACCCAGTGGCAGGAAGGCTGGTTCGCCGGCATGAATGACACCCTGACGGATGCGGCAGGCAATCCCAAGAAGATCTTTAGCTACTTCCTCCCCACCTGGGGTCTTCCCTATGTTTTGTATCCCAACTCCACCTCTTCAGATGGCGCCAGCACCACCAAGGGCGACTGGGCTGTTATTGAAGGACCTCTGCCCTATCAGTGGGGCGGCACCTGGCTGGGTGTGATGAAAGAAACCAAGAACATGGATCTTGCAAAAGAGTTCATTCGCTTCTGCACCCTGGATGAGGAAAATCTGACCAACTGGGCGACTGGTGTCTACACCAATGAATACCTGAAAGCTATCGATCCCACTGTTCCGGAAGATCAATATCAGGCAGCTGGTGACTTTGTTGGCAGCCAGGTTGTGGTTGAGAAGATCACTGCCTCCTTCGATGAATCCGAGATGAGTGCTTTCCTCGGCGGTCAGAACTCCTACGGCGGCTTCGCGGCTGCTGCACCTTCCGTGAATGCCCGTCTGATGCAAGGCTCCGACGATGCAATTCAGCGCGCTCTCAATGATCCTTTGAACTCGTTCCTCGAAGGTACGATCACCCAGGATGAAATGTGGACCCTCTGGAAAGATGCTGTCCGCAACGAATTCCCGGATTTGGTCATTGAGTAATCTATAAATTCTGATTAAAATAGATGAGTCAGTACATTCCGTACTGACTCATCTACACGTGAAACAGCTAATGAGGGAGCACAATGTTAAAACTTAAACATCACCAATATGGTTATCTTTTTGTTGCCCCGTTCATCATAGGTTTCTTGGTCTTTGGTTTATATCCGGTAGTAAATACGATTGTATTAAGCTTCACAGACCGGACGCTTATGTCCAGCAGTTACAGTTATATTGGTTTGAAGAATTTCCAAAATTTGTTTGCTGATAGTACCTTTACTACGGCGATAAAGAATACCTGGCAATTGTGGTTGATGAACTTCATTCCACAAATGGGGATTGCGTTTCTGCTTTCTATCTGGTTTACAAATAACCGCCTGAAGTTAAGAGGGGTTGGAGTTTGGCGCATGATTTTTTATATGCCCAATTTGATGATGGCGTCAGCGGTAGCCGCCCTGTTCTTTTCGTTATTTTCATTCTATGGACCAGTAAACCAGTTTCTAGTCAGGTCCGGATTATTAGCTGAAGCAATTGACTTTCTTAGAAAACCAGCGATTGTGCGAGGTTTGGTCGTTTTCATCCAGTGGTGGATGTGGTTCGGACAGACCACCATCCTCCTGATGGCTGCCATGACGGCAATCTCGCCCTCGTTATATGAAGCTGCCGTGGTTGATGGTGCTGGGACAATCCAGATGTTCTTAAAGATTACCTTACCCTTAATTAAACCAGTCTTAATTTATATTCTGGTTACGTCATTGGTTGGAGGTATGCAGATGTTCGACATCCCATACCTGCTTACGGATGGAAGAGGCAGCCCGGGCAATTCCATCCTCACAAACACAATCAACATGTATATGAAATTTCACAGCAGCAAAGGTCACATTGGCGCAGCCTCTGCCGTGGGTCTGGTCGTATTCGTGATGACCAGTGTTGTCGCGCTGCTGATATTCTTCCTGTTACGTGAGAAACATGATCAGTCCGCCGAGGCTGACAGATAGGAAGGTCGAAAATGAAAATAAGTTATCGATCCATGACCATATTGTACCGTGTTTTTATCTACCTTTTTTTGGTAATTCTGGTTGTCATCACACTTATCCCTGTGTGGATGCTGATTGTCAACGCTACGCGTTCGACTGTGGAAATTCAGCAGGGAATAAGCCTGCTTCCAAGCAAATACCTGTTTTCGAACTATAAAATTTTGCTGAGCAAAGGGCTTGATCTACCGAGAGGCTTCTTCAACAGTTTGACAATTGCGGTTCTGACAACGGTGATCACAGTTTACTTTGCCATGCTCACGGCTTATGGAATCGTCGGATACAACTTCAAGGGCAGGAAGTCTTTGTACAACATGATCATCGTCCTGGTGATGATCCCGATGCAGTTTTCCATCATCGGTTTTTACCAGTGGATGTCAAAACTAGGACTGACAGACTCCTATGCTTCGCTGATCTTACCCAGCATCGCATCAGCAGGGTCGGTCTTTTTTGCCAAGCAATATCTTGACTCGATCATGATCCAGGATCTGATTGACGCAGGTCGGATCGATGGTGCCACAGAACTGGGCATCTTCCACCGCATCATGCTTCCGATAGCCAAACCCGGCATGTTCACAATGGGTATTTTCGCATTCGTGGCAGCCTGGAATAACTTTTTCAATGCCTTTATCCTGATCACTTCACGTGATAAATACACCTTGCCAATGCTGGTCCAAACCCTTCGAGGCGATGTTTATCGGCACGAATACGGAGCTATTTACCTTGGGTTGGCCGCTTCGGTCGTTCCGATCATCATCATTTACTTCCTGTTCTCACGTTATATCGTGAATGGAATTTCGATGGGTGCTGTCAAGGAATGAGGTCAGAAGAAGATCGCATTTGTGGAGAGTTAGGAAGAAATCCGGGGCTTGTTTGAGCCAGGATTTCAGGTGTTTGAACATTGGTTCCAGGTGGAGGTTCCTTAATGCGTTTTGGTTATTTTGATGATAATTCCAGGGAATATGTAATTACACGCCCTGATACCCCTTTGCCTTGGATCAATTACCTTGGCACGGACGCTTTTTTCGGGCTTATTTCCAATACGGCTGGGGG
This sequence comes from Anaerolineaceae bacterium UBA6133, assembly GCA_002435825.1. GTDB lineage: Bacteria > Chloroflexota > Anaerolineae > Anaerolineales > Anaerolineaceae > Mesolinea. Next base: position 8,938 of record DIVL01000019.1, on the reverse strand, counting down.
TTACTCCTTTTATAAGGATGCCCGTCTAAGGCGCTTAACGCGCTACCGCTACAATAACGCTCCGCTGGACATGGGCGGGCGGTATATTTATCTGCGCGATGCAGAGAGCGGCGAGGTTTGGTCTCCCAGCTGGATGCCAACGCGCGTGGATTTGGATAGCTACGAATGCCGTCATGGCATGGGCTACACCAGCATTGCGTCAGAGAAGGAAGGCATAACCGCCAAAACGCGCTTCTTTGTTCCGCTCAATTCAGAGTGTGAAGTGTGGGATGTCAGGCTGGCAAATGAGAGGGGAGAAGAGGTCAACCTTGATTTGTTCTCAGCGGTCGAATTTGCGCTGTGGGATGCCTGGGACGACTCCACCAACTTCCAGCGCAATTTCAACACCGGAGAAGTGGAAGCCCCGGATTTGCTCCGGGATCCTGAAGCTGGAGACGTTCTGCGAAGCACGATTTTTCATAAGACGGAATATCGTGAGCGGCGCAACCATTTCGCCTACTTTGCCTGTTCGGAGCCTCTGGCTGGGTTCGATACCCAGCGCGAAGCTTTCCTGGGACCTTACCGGGGATGGGATGCGCCTCTGGTGGTGGAGAGTGGTGAGTCAAAGAATTCCATTGCGTACGGCTGGCAGCCGATAGGCTCACACCATCTCAAGCTTCACTTGAAGCCCGGTGAGGACAAACGCGTGATATTTTTGCTTGGATACCACGAGAATCCTACAAACGAAAAATTCGATCCGCCAGGCTCAAATACGATCAACAAAGCCAGCGTCCTGCCGATCATCCGCGAATTCCTTTCACCTGTTCGTGTGGACGCGGCGATTGAGGAGCTCAGAGAATACTGGCGGGAGCTGCTGAACAAGTTCAAGGTAGTCACTCCTGATGAAGATGCCAACCGCATGGTGAACATCTGGAACGCCTATCAGTGCATGATCACCTTCAACATGAGCCGTTCGGCTTCTTACTTCGAAAGCGGGATCGGGCGCGGTATGGGTTTCCGCGATTCCACCCAGGATCTGCTGGGTTTTGTGCACATCGTCCCTGAACGCGCTCGTGAAAGGCTGCTCGACCTGGCAGCAACCCAGCTTTCCAATGGAGGGGCTTTCCACCAGTACTCACCTCTCACCAAGCGCGGCAACAATGACGTGGGGTCAGGCTTCAATGACGATCCCCACTGGCTGGTACTCGCAACCGCGGCTTACGTAAAAGAAACCGGAGATCTATCCATCCTTGACGAAGTGGTGCCCTACGAGAACCAGCCAGGCACCGAAATGCCCTTGTTCGAACATCTCCAGCGGGCGGTTCAGCACACGCTGGATCGGCTTGGACCGCACCAGCTGCCGCTGATTGGCAGGGCGGATTGGAATGACTGCCTCAACCTCAATTGCTTCTCCGACACGCCTGGTCAATCCTTCCAGACCACCACCAACCAGGATGGCAGCACGGCTGAAAGCGTTATGATCGCCGGTTTGTTCATCCTATCCTGCCAGGAGATGGTTCATCTCGCCACGCTTTTCACCGCGAGCCCTATCGTTAAGAACTTTGAGTTCTATGCTCCTGCGTTTTACAGTGAAAAAGCCCAGGAGATGGAGCAGGCGGTCTGGCAAACTGGTTGGGATGGCGAGTGGTTCAGGCGCGCTTATGACGCCTTTGGAGAGCCTCTCGGCTCACACCTGAACGATGAAGGTCAAATCTTCATCGAACCCCAGGGGCTGTGTGTCATGGCCGGGTTGGGGGTGGCGGATGGTAAAGCCCACCAGGCACTGGACGCGGTGAGAGAGAGGTTGGCGACTCCGCACGGACTGGTGCTGGTAAACCCTGCGTATAGCCGATATCAACTGCGGTTGGGAGAAATTTCTTCTTATCCACCAGGATATAAAGAAAACGCGAGTGTTTTTTGCCACTCCAACCCGTGGATCATGATCGCGGAAACCGTCATCGGCAGGGGAGACCGGGCTTTTGATTACTATAAGCGGATCAACCCATCCTTCCGTGAGGCTATCAGCGAGGTTCACCGCTGTGAGCCTTATGTTTACGCCCAAACGATTGCCGGCAAAGACGCGCCAACGCAAGGCGAGGCTAAAAATTCCTGGCTGACGGGTTCTGCCAGTTGGAATTACGTGGCTATCACCCAGTATATTCTCGGTGTAAAGCCCACCCACACCGGCTTGTCGGTCCATCCGGTTATTCCAAGTGACTGGGCGGGCTTTGAGGCCAAGCGTATCTTCCGCGGCGTGGTCTATAACATCAAAGTTGAAAGACACAGCACTCTAAGTTCGACCAGGCTTGTTGTGGACGGTCGTTTAATTGAAGGCTATGTTGTTCCAATTCCTCCCGAGAGTACCCGCGAGGTGAACGTGCTGGTGGAATTGGCGGAAAATTGAAGCAAAATATTAGTCAAGGCAATACTTGAAAAAAAATTAAACAAGGAGATAAGCGGTGAACACATTTATTCCTAAACCCGAAGACAAGTTTACATTTGGATTGTGGACGGTTGGATCGATTGGACGAGATCCTTTTGGAGGTCCGGTACGGGATCCCAAAACCCCGGCGGAATTGGTCTATCTATTAGGCGAGGTTGGTGCCTATGGTGTCAACTTCCATGACAATGACCTGATCCCGATCGATGCCACCCCAGCCGAAGAAGCAGCCATTAAACGCGATTTTCGCAAAGCGTTGGATGACACGGGTCTGGTCGTGCCCATGGCAACCACCAACCTGTTTGGCGACCCGATTTTCAAAGACGGCGCTTTTACCAGCAACGATCCCAAGGTGCGTGCTTACGCGCTGCAGAAAACCATGCGCGCTATTGACCTGGGAGTTGAATTTGGCGCAAAGATATACGTCTTTTGGGGCGGACGCGAGGGCACTGAAACCGACAGCAGCAAAAGCGCGGTCGATTCGATCAGGCGAAACCGTGAGGCGTTGAATTTCCTGTGCGAATACAACCTGGATAAGGGTTACGGTCTGAAATTTGCCCTGGAAGCCAAACCAAACGAACCACGCGGAGATATTTTCAATCCCACCACTGGTCACATGCTTGGCTTCATCGCCACGCTGGATCACCCCGAGATGGTCGGCGTCAATCCCGAAGTCGCCCACGAGCACATGGCTGGGCTGAACTTCATGCACGGCGTTGCCCAGGCGTGGGAAGCTGGCAAGCTCTTCCACATCGATCTGAACGATCAGTATCCCGGACGGTATGACCAGGACCTGCGCTTTGGATCGCGGGACCTGAAGGCGGCTTTCTACCTGGTGAAATTCCTTGAGGATGTTGGTTACGACGGCTCACGTCACTTTGACGCCCATGCTTATCGCACCGAAGATTATGAAGGCGTGAAAGATTTCGCGCGCGGCTGCATGCGCACATACCTGATGCTGAAGGAAAAGGCTGCCCAGTTTAATGCTGACCCGGAAATTCAGGCGATTTTGGCAGAGATCAACGCCGGGGCTCCCGATCTTGCGGCATTGTTCGGAAAATATTCATCAGAAAAGGCCGACGCTATCAAAGCATTGGATCTTGACCGCGATGCTATTTCCAAACAAGGGCTTAAATACGAACGCCTCGACCAGCTGACCATCGATCTGCTGCTTGGCATGCGTTCGTAACTTTTCACTCACAGAGAATTTCGAAAGAGACAACTATGACCCCGACCCCCACTCAAATTCAGAAACGTGTCAGCGATTTGTTGGCGCGAATGACCCTCCAGGAGAAGATCCGCCAACTCGGTGGATATTGGTTTTACGAGCTGCAGACCAAGGGGCAATTAGACCAGGAAAAAGTAAAGGCAAAGCTAAAAGATGGGGTGGGGCAGATCACGCGCATCGCTGGCGCGGGCAACCTGACCCCTTTGGAGACGGCTAAAACCTATAACCGCATCCAAAAATTTCTGCTGGAAGAAACCCGCCTGGGAATCCCAACCATCAACCACGAAGAATGCTGTGTGGGGTTGATGGCACTTGAAAGCACGGTCTACCCGCAAATCATCGGTCTGGCCAGCACGTTTGAGCCCGAACTCGCACGAAAAATGACAGAGCAGATTCGCAGGCAAATGCTTGCCATCGGCGCGCGCCAGGGGCTGGCGCCAGTGCTGGACGTGGGGCGCGACCCGCGTTGGGGGCGGATCGAGGAAACCTTTGGCGAGGATCCCTTGCTTGTGAGCCAGTTTGGCAAAGCCTACATCCAGGGGCTGCAAGGAGAGAACCCGGCGGAAGCGGTCATGGCGACCGGGAAACATTTCATCGGGCATGCTTTTTCGCAGGGAGGACTGAATTGTGGTCCTGTGCACCTGGGCGAAAGAGACCTTTGGGATATCTACATGGCGCCTTTCCAGGCTGCGATCCGTGACGCGGGTTTGATGTCGATGATGAACGCCTATCCGGAGTTGGATGGCGAGCTGGTGGCGGCTTCGAAACGCATCCTCACAGACTTGCTGCGGGACACGCTGGGCTTTGATGGCGTGGTTGTCTCTGACTACGAAGCTGTGGTGATGATCCACAACTATCACAAATCCTCCCCAACCCGCAAGGATGCTGCCGTCAGGGCGCTAACTGCGGGGATTGATGTGGAACTGCCTACTTTTGATTGCTACATGCCTGGACTGCAGGAAGCATTGGAAGCGGGCGAGATTTCACTCGAAACAATCGATTTGTCTGTCACGCGCCACCTAAGCAAGAAGTTCGAATTAGGATTGTTTGAGAATCCTTTTGTGGATGAAGGCAGCGTGTTGGCTGAATTTGAAACTCCTGCTAATAGGGAACTGGCAAAACAGATCGCCGGGAAAAGCCTGGTTTTGCTCAAGAACGATGGTGCGCTGCCCCTCAAAGAATCGGTCAAGAAGATCGCCCTGATCGGACCGAATGCTGATAACAGGCGCTGCATGTTGGGCGACTATTCCTACTCTGCCGTGCTTGAACTTATGACCCAGGATCCGCCAGGTGGATCTGGTTATGAGGGCTTGACCAAGGCGGATATCGAAAAAATGCCAGTCGAAGTCCCAACTGTTTTCGAGAGTCTCAAGCATGCACTGCCCGCTTCCATGCAAGTTGACTACGCCAAAGGCTGCGATGTTTCCAGCCAGGACAAATCCGGCTTTGCGGAGGCAGTTGAGCTCGCAAAGGATGCGGATGTAGCAGTGGTCGTGGTCGGGCACAAATCCGGCCTGTCTCATGACTGCACCACAGGCGAATTCCGGGACTCAACTGACCTCGGCTTGCCTGGCGTGCAAGCTGAACTGCTGCAAGCGATCCTTGAGACAGGCAAGCCGGTTGTGCTGGTGTTGATCAACGGGCGACCTTTATCGATCCCCAGTTTCGTTGAAGCCTCCAACGCTGTTCTGGAGGCCTGGGTTCCAGGCGAGGAAGGCGCAGGCGCGATTGCCAGCGCGCTCTTGGGGGAACTCAATCCCGGCGGCAAATTGCCTGTTTCGATCGCGCGTTCGGTTGGGCAAGTGCCGGTGTTTTACAACTACAAACCTTCCGGCATGCGCTCCAACATCTATGGCGATTACGTCAATGAAAGCGTTAAACCGCTCTTTCCTTTTGGTCACGGCTTGAGTTACACTGAGTTTGAATACAGCAATTTGAGCCTCGATAAAGAGGGCGCGGGTCTGGATGAAATTCTGCAGGTCTCTTTTGATGTGAAAAACATCGGGAAAGTGCCAGGCGACGAGGTTGTGCAGCTTTACACCAGCGATGAATACGCGGAGTTCCCGCGACCGGTCAAGGAACTGCGCGGATTTGCGCGCCTGCATCTGCTGCCGGGCGAAAAGAAACACATCCGTTTCGATCTGCCCGTCAACATGTTGGCTTACTACGGCGAAAGTCTGAAATTGGTGTTGGAACCCGGGGCGGTGAGAATTCTGATTGGCAGCTCCTCTGAGGATATCCGGCTTCAAGCAGTTTTCGAAGTTACAGGCAAAGCCAAACAAACAGTCAAAGACCGCGTGTTTGATTGCCCGGTCACAGTGACCCAATAGGAGGATTAGCAATGGCGTACTTTTTGGGGCTTGATGTTTCCACCACCAGCAGCAAGGCTTTGCTGATTGACCAGCAGGGCAGGGTTTTAGGCACGGCTTCTTCTCCGCATACCCTTTCTTCCCCCAAGCCGTTGTGGTCCGAACAGGATCCCGCGCAGTGGTGGCAGGCGGTCGTTCAGAGCATTCAGACCGTTATCAGGCAAACGGGTGTTGCAGCAAATGACATTGAAGCGATTGGTCTGACGGGTCAGATGCACGGCCTCGTGCTGCTTGACGCTGAGGGAGAGGTACTGCGACCTGCCATTTTGTGGAATGACCAACGCTGCCAGGCGCAGTGCGACGAGATCCACCAAAGGGTCGGCAAGCAGAGGTTCATCCAGATCAGCGGCAACGTAGCGCTAACCGGGTTCACCGCGCCGAAGATCCTCTGGGTCGCCGAAAACGAGCAAGAAATCTATTCCCGGGCTCGCCATGTCCTTTTACCCAAAGATTACATTCGCTACAAGTTAACGGGTGAATTTGCCATGGACAAGGCAGACGGCTCAGGCACTGTGCTGTTTGATCTGAAAGCCAGGGATTGGTCTGCGGAGCTGCTCGAAACGCTGAATATTCTACGCGAATGGATGCCCCCGACTTACGAAGGTCCCGAGATCACTGGCACTGTCAGCAAGTCTGCAGCCGAGTTGACTGGTCTGGCACAAGGCGTGCCTGTGGTTGCGGGGGGTGGTGACCAGGCGGCTGGGGCTGTGGGCGTTGGGGCAGTCGAGCCGGGCATCATCGGGCTGACTGTTGGCACGAGTGGCGTGATCTTTGCCAGCGCCCCTGCGCCGCTAATTGAACCGGAAGGTCGGCTGCATGCCTTTTGCCATGCCGTGCCGGGTCTGTGGCATTTTATGGGCGTGATGCTTTCGGCTGCCGGTAGTTTGCAGTGGTATCGCGACACCCTGGCACCCGGTGTCAGTTTTGACGATCTGCTGCGCGAGGCGGAAGCGGTGCCCGTAGGAAGCGAAGGTTTGTTGTTCCTGCCGTATTTGAGCGGCGAACGGACCCCACATCCAGACCCCTTAGCCCGGGGAGCTTTTATCGGTCTGACACTGCGCCACACGCGCGGTCATATGACCCGCGCCGTCCTGGAAGGCGTGGCGTTTGGCTTAAAAGACAGCTTTAACTTGATCCGGGATGCTGGTCTGGAGGGCGTTAGCCAGGTGCGTGCCTCGGGTGGGGGAACAAAGGGTGCCTTGTGGCGGCAGATTCTGGCAGATGTGCTGGAAAGCGAACTCGTCAGCGTCAACACCACGGAGGGAGGGGCTTTCGGAGCCGCGCTTCTGGCTGGGGTGGGGCAAGGCGCATGGCCGGACGTGGTCACAGCCTGCCACGATACCATCCGAATCACTGGAAAGACCGATCCCAATCCGGATACCTTCGAGGTTTACCGGCACTCCTACCAGGTCTACCGGGATCTCTACCCGTTATTAAAATCTACTTTCACGCAACTCAACTAATTGGTAAAGGGAAGAACCTATGGCAAGACTTGGAACAAACGTTATTATCGATCCGGCAAGCTTTTTGTGGGGGACTGCCACCTGTGCTTACCAAATTGAAGGCGCGGTAAAAGAGGACGGCAGGGGAGAGTCGATCTGGGATGTGTTTTCCCACACGCCCGGAAAAACATTCAATGGCGATACCGGAGATGTGGCTTGCGATCATTATCACCGCTGGCAGGAAGACATTCAGTTAATGAAGTCGTTGGGCTTCAAATCCTACCGCTTTTCGATCGCATGGCCGCGCATTTTGCCGCAAGGACGCGGAAAGATCAATCAACCCGGCCTGGATTTCTACAACAAGCTGATTGATGGACTGCTGGAAGCTGACATTCAGCCCTTGGCCACACTCTACCACTGGGATCTGCCAACCGCCCTGGAGGGAGCCTGGCTGAACCGCTCGACTGTGGATGCGTTTGCCGAATACACTGGAGTGGTTGCTCGTCATCTTGGCGATAGAGTAAAAACCTGGTTTACTATCAACGAGCCCTGGTGTGCCAGCCATCTGAGTTATACCTTTGGCGAACACGCCCCTGGTTTGAAAGACCGTTCGAAAGGCATCCTGGCAGCTCACCATCTTTTACTTGCTCATGGAATGGCAGTCAGGGAATTGCGTGAAGCCGTCCCTGATTCACAGGTTGGGATCGTGCTGAACATGAGCCCGATCCACAACGACCCGGATGCCCCGGTCAGCGAGGAGAGAATCCGTTTTATGGACGGAGAACTCACTCGCTGGTTCGCCGACCCTATCTATGGGCGAGGGTATCCCCAGGATATGCTTGAGGACTATGTGGGCATGGGTGTGCTGGAGTCAACCGAGCCTGATTTCATCAAAACAGGCGATATGGAGCTGATCGCTCAGGAAACTGACCTTCTGGGGATCAATTACTACACCCGGATGTTTGTTTCATTGACGAGTGAGGGGGGTCACAATGAGAACCGGGATGTGCCCAAGACTGATATGGGATGGGAGCTCTATCCGCAAGGGCTGTATGAAATTCTTGAGCGGACGAACCGGGAGTATCATCCCAAGCAACTCATGGTGACTGAAAGTGGCGCCAGCTATGCCGACGGTCCAGACGAGGAAGGAAAAGTCCATGACCAGAGGCGTATCGATTACCTGGATTCTCACATCCAAACGGTTTGGAGGGCATTCCAGGCGGGTATTCCGGTCACTGGCTATTTGGTGTGGTCCTTGATGGATAACTTTGAGTGGGCCAGGGGGTATTCGCAGCGCTTTGGCATCATCCATGTCGATTACAAAACCCAAAAGCGCTATATAAAGGATAGCGCTTACTGGTATAGCGATGTCATAAAACGAAATAGTCTGTTAGTTGATTGAGCTATCACAATCTAAAGTTTTTACAGAAAGGCATTAGGCTAAATTATTGTTAGTACTAGTAGTCGGTCATAATGGTTA
>DIVL01000021.1 GCA_002435825.1 Anaerolineaceae bacterium UBA6133 | reverse complement strand
ACTAACGACTTTTGAAACGCATACATAAGCCTGGTTGAAAACACGTTTGGGCAATCATCTTAGATATAATATTTTCTGATAAAACCCATTCAACCTCATTACCCCCTACAATTTTCGCTACAGATAAGTTCTTTGCTTCACGTAACTCAGCTACGATATGAAAATCTTTAGTTTGTCGATTTGGGTTACGAATAATTGCAAGGCAAGTCTTTATTACTTCAGCGTCCGGGTCATCATTCAGAGGCGATATAACAATAATAGATTTAGCACTGTTTAAATTAAGGAGATTTAATGATATTTGGTCAATGGGTGAGCCATTTCTACAAACTATTCTAGTGGTACATTTAGAGGGGAGCTTTTCGTTTATTGACTCTACCATGCTAATCGTATCTAGTTCCCCCATAATAACAATACACGCATCTTGCTTATTTTGGTTAGCAATACATAATTCTTTTACAATAGTGAAGACCTTCTCATTCCAACCAAGAATTACAGTATGATTTTCCTCAACAACAAATGAGCGTCCTCTCTGTAAATTTTCGAGTCTGCTATTTAATCCATTGCTTATTACTCCTATCAATGAGCTTATTATGAAAATCCCACCTAAGGTGACAAATAACATTAAGATTCTAAAAGTCCACCCATCATCGCCAGCCATAGACCCGGCGTCCAATGTTCTCATCAGGCTTGCCCAAAACGCTTCGAAGAAAGAAAGTGAATCTGAATTTTGCGGAGCAACATGGAATAATACAGCTATTATTGAAGCAATAATAATTATTGAGAATGATGCAATGCCTAAGAAAAAAACCATTGCACTCATACCTTTAGAAAATAAGCAGTCTATTTTATAAATTAACTTTACCTTCAATGAGGGTTCCTTATCCATGAAAATATTTCTCCCAGATTAATATTATTCCTAAAGATATTCGTTGATTATATGATAAAAGGACTATTTTCTACCAAACTAGTAGACTGGTATTGCTAACTGTGAAAATCCTAATCAATTAAGGTGCTAATTCTTCATTGGAAAGGCATTAAAGCTAATGTAAAAAAGCTTAAGCTCACGATTTTCGAAGGGCTTTTGTCTTGAATTATCTGCGCAATGGTGAAAATGTTTATGCTCCAGAAATTGATGGGCTTGTCGAACCCAAATAGGGTAACAACAGGGAGATATTCCTATACCAGGAGACCTTGCGGTCAAGAACCTCGCGCGGCCTGTGCCCGCAACGAAGCGGAGGGAATCAGGAGACCAGCGAGAACAAGAAACCCACACCGTACTGATAGGCCTTGGTCCATCCGCCATTTATGAATGCTCAATGCTTATTATTTGAAGAGCATTCGCCAAAAGGACGGGTCCCAAGGTAGGGGCACGGCACGCCGTGCCCGCCCATAGGAACCATACCGTAGGAGACCTGGCGTTCAATACCCTCGCACAGCCTGTGCCCGCAGCTAAGTGAATAAGTATGAGGACACCGGCGAGAGCCTAGTTCAAAGAACGCAGCAAAAACAAGGTTGTATCCCGTTTCAACCCATTCCTATATTGCCCCGGTGCGACCGAATTGCCTTTCGAGCAAATTGACGCTCAGGTGGATCATGGTTGGTCTGCCGTGAGGGCAGGTTCGCGGCGACTGGCTGGATTCCAGGTTCAGCAGCAGGTTGCGCTGCTCCGCCTCAGATAGAATTTGTCCGGCTTTGACCGCCATGCGCTTGCAAACCCGCGCCGCCACCCGCGCTTCGACCTCCGCCATCAACGGAGTTTCGTCTTCCTCAAAAGCAGTCACCACCGCTTCCACCGCAAGTCGCGGATCGCTTCTGTCCACCACAATCGGAATTGACCGAATTACAAAGGCATTGGGTCCAAACGGCTCGATCTCAAAACCCAAACTGATCAAAGCCGCAAGCTGTTGCTCCAGGATGCCTGCTTTTTCGGGAGTCAGTTCAATCACCACCGGATCCAACAATGCCTGTGAGGGAATACTTTTGGCGTTGAATTGCGCCATCAGCTGGTCAAACAGCACGCGTTCATGCGCGGCATGCTGGTCAATCAGGTAAAGTCCGTCCGGACCTTCCGCGATCAGGTAAGTGGAAGCCACCTGCCCCACCAGGCGCAGCAACGGCAAGTGGCTGCCTGGCAATGACGGCTGCGGTTGTGCAGTTTCGAGCTCAGATCCAGTTCCAAACTCTCCCCCGCCGGCTGCATCACTCTGCCCCGCTGCAACGTTAAAATTGCCTTGCTGCCAAGCTTGTCCCTCTTCAGTTTCAGCCACACTCCTGCCCCACAAGCGGGTTGCGTTCAGATCGGGGATGGGGGTGAAAGCCAGCAAACCCCGGCGGATCGCCCGCTGCACGCCGCTGAAGACCGCATCCTGGTCCCTGAAACGCACTTCTGCTTTGGCAGGGTGCACATTTACGTCCACCAGTTCCGGTGGGATATTGATGAACAAAACCGCCACCGGGTAGCGCCCGACCATCAGCATGGTGTTGTAAGCCCGGATCACTGCCGAAGTCAGCATGGGGTCCTGCACCCAGCGTCCGTTTACAAACACAGTGATGTCCTTGCGATTGGAACGGGTCAGCGACAAACTGCTGATGAATCCTTCCAGCTTGAGATGGCGCTCCTCAAAAGAGACGGGCATGAGTTTTCCGGCTTCCGTCGGACCAAACAGCGCCTGCAGGATCTCAAAACGCTCACCACTTCCAGTTGTCTGGAAGATGGGTTTTTCATCCTGGGTCACAGACCAGCGAATGTGCGGATAGGCAAGCGCGTAGCGCGTGACCAGCCCGGTGATGTGACGATTTTCGGTCGTATCGGATTTCAGGAATTTGAGCCTCGCCGGCAGGTTGAAAAACAGATCCTCCACGCTCACACGCGTGCCTGCAGCTGCGGCAATGGTGGAAATTCCAGCCGACTCGCCGCCTTCCACAGCCAATTTTGCGCCAATAGGATTTTCGTGTGTGTTGGTGATCATTGTCAGACGGGAAACAGACCCAATTGAAGCCAGTGCTTCACCTCTGAACCCCAGCGTCTGGATGTTAAACAAGTCCTCAGCACTGCTCAGCTTGCTGGTGGCATGCCGGCAGACTGCCAGCCTAACCTCATCCGCGGGTATGCCAGATCCATCGTCCGTCACCTGTATCAAGCGTCTGCCGGCCTGTTGTATCTCAATCTCGATCTGACTCGCGCCCGCGTCGATCGCGTTTTCCAGTAATTCTTTCACCACCGAAGCAGGTCTATCCACCACCTCGCCGGCGGCAATTTGTGAAGCGATCGTATCAGGCAGGATTTTGATTGGCATATTTCCTCTGCTGAGGATTATACCAACCCACTACATAATCTCCTATTCTTTGCTAACCTTTATCTGTTAAAATTTGCCTATGGAACTTTCTGAAAAGATCAAGGGCATCCTTGCCACCTTGCCGGATAAACCCGGCTGTTATTTGATGAAAGATGCCGGTGGCACCATTATTTACGTTGGTAAAGCTATCAACCTAAAAAGTCGCGTCCGCTCTTACTTTCAGCAATCTGCAGATCACACTTACAAAACACGTCAGATGGTCCGCAAAATCCGGGACATCGAATGGATCGTAGTTGCTTCCGAACTTGAAGCGCTGATCCTCGAGATGAACCTCATCAAACAGCACCGTCCCTTCTACAACGTCCGCCTGAAGGATGACAAGCGCTATCCTTACATCAAGGTTCATTGGGCGGATCCTTTTCCAAAATTAACGGTCACGCGCAATATGGTCAATGATGGCTCACGCTACTTTGGACCGTACACTTCCGTTTGGGCGGTGCACCAGACGCTCGACATCCTGCGTAAGATTTTCCCCTATCTCACCTGCGCCCGCGAGATCACCGGCAAAGACGAACGCGCCTGCCTGTATTACGACATCAAGCTGTGTTCCGCCCCCTGCATCGGAGCGGTCAACCAGGAGGAGTATCGCCAGATGATTGACGATCTGTGCAAATTCCTCGAAGGACGTACTGATCCGATCATGAGCCGTCTGAAAGAATCCATGGAGGAAGCTTCGGAAAAACTCGATTACGAAAGAGCGGCAGTCTACCGGGATCAGATCCAGGCCATCGACCGGGTGGTGGAACGCCAAAAGATCATTTCCGATGAGCGCAAAGATTCCGACGTGATCGCCATGGCACGCTCAAAGGGCGAAGCCTGTGTGCAGGTCTTCTTCATCCGCTCAGGCAAATTGATTGGGCGCGAATACTTCATCCTCGAAGGCACCGAAGCGGAAGAAAACTCGGAGATCCTGGAGGAATTCATCAAACAATTCTATTCCCAGGCGGCATACGTTCCAAACAAAGTCATGCTCCCCCAGGAAGTTGAAGAAGCCCGCATCATCAAAGAATGGCTAAACACGCGCCGCGGCGGTGAGAAAGTGCAGCTGACTGTTCCCAAGCGCGGGCAGGGCAAGGAATTGGTGCAGATGGCAGCCGAAAACGCCCGCGAGACGCTCAAATCCCTCGAAATTCGCTGGAAGGCTGACAAAGACCGCCAGCATCAGGCATTGAGCGAAATTCAGGCAGTTTTGGGCATGCCCGAAGCCCCCAACCGGATCGAGTGCTACGATATCTCCAACACCCAGGGCACTGCCAGCGTTGGCAGCATGGTGGTTTTCGAACAGGGAGTCCCTGCAAAAAAGAATTACCGCCGTTTCAACATCAAGTCTGTCTCTACCCCAGACGACTTTGCTTCGATGCGCGAAGTGCTCAAACGGCGCTTCACGCGCTATTTCACCGAACAACTGGAAAAAGAGAAGCCTGGATACAAACCCGACCTTGCCTTTTCTCTGCTCCCTGACCTTCTGATTGTGGATGGTGGAAAAGGTCAGCTGCGCCAGGCAGTGGAAATCATCGAGGAATTGGATCTCCAGGGTCAGTTTACCGTGGTCGGTCTGGCAAAACAAGAAGAAGAGCTCTTCCTGCCGGGAAAATCGGATTCAGTCCGCCTGGATGATCATTCCCAGGGTTTCTATCTCATCCAACGCATCCGGGATGAAGCGCACCGCTTTGCCATCACCGCTCATCGCAACCAGCGTGGTAAAATCGGTTTGGCATCACGCTTGGATGCAATTGCTGGGGTCGGTCCTGCGCGCAGAAAAGAGCTGATTAACCGTTTCGGCTCCATTGATGGCATCCTTGCCGCTTCAACGGAGGAAATCTCGCAAATCAAGGGCGTTTCCACGGAAATGGCCCAGGCAATTAAAGCACAATTGGAGTAAATATGGCAAAAAAATCTAAAAATTCAGGCCGCACTGGCAATATCTTGATGGCTGCCCTGGCGATCATCATCGTCCTGGCAATGATCCTTTCTATGTTCCAGTTTTAGGAGGCATCATGCCCAGATACGAACCTGCCGGAGATGCCTTCCAGCAAGCCAGCAGCAGTGCCAGAGTGAGTCTCACTCCGGAGGAGCTTGGGGAACCTTTTCCGCAGTATCTGGTCCAACCAGACCCTGCTTTGCCCCAGGTTCAGCTGCCTGACCCGACTCTGTTCGCGCCACCTCAAAACGACTTTGAGCAGCTTGCGCTCAGCCGCCGCAGCCACCGCCGCTATGACAACGAAGCGATCCTTTCTCTGGCTGAATTGGGCTACTTGCTTCGCATGACACAGGGTCTGCGCGATGGATCCCAATCGCAAAAGCTCACCCGCCGCTATGTGCCCTCAGCTGGTTCGCGCCATCCGTTCGAGACTTACCTTGCCGTCCAGCAGGTCGAAGGGCTTGAACCTGGCATCTATCACTACTTGCCTGCGCAGCACGCGCTTGAGGTCTGGGAATCCGGCACAGAGGCTTTGCGAGCCGCTCATTCAACTACTTATAACCAGAAACAAGTCCTCAATTCGGCTGTGACCTTCTTTTGGGTCGCGGAGGTATACCGCACTTCCTGGCGTTACGGCATGCGTGCTTATCGCTATCTCTACCTCGACGCAGGTCACGTCTGCCAAAATCTTTATTTGGCGGCTGAATCGATTGGCTATGGCGTGTGTGCCATTGCCGCATTTGATGATGAACTGGCTGATACCGTCTTCGAACTTGACGGAAAAGAACGCTTCACTGCTTACATGGCCTCTGTCGGGAAGAAACCAGCCGCAGCCTGAACATGCCCCCAAAAATCATCCCGGTTCTGGTCAGTGCGAATGGCGAATGGGAAGCTGTCAAAGCCATCCTGCAGCCAACTGAGATAAAGCAGAGCCCGCTGGGTGCATATTTTCAGATCGAGATCGAGGGTCAGCCCTGCCTCTTTTTCCATTCTGGCTGGGGCAAGATCGCCAGCGCAGCCTCAACGCAGTATGTCATAGACCACTATCAACCCGAATTGATCATAAATATCGGTACTTGCGGTGGATTCTCCGGCCCCAGCCAGGTTGGCGAAATATTGCTTGTCAATGAGACATTGATCTACGATATTGTTGAGCGCATGGATGACCCCGTCGCGGCGCTAAACCATTACCGCACAAAAAACAACACTTCGTGGATCACCCATCCGCTGCCTGCAGGAACCCGCAGAGCTCGCATCGCTTCTGCGGATCAGGATATTGATTTTCGAGCTTATGATCTTCTGACAAAAACACATCAAACCGCAGCTGCGGATTGGGAAACGGGCGCTTTCGCCTGGGTCGCCGCGCGAAATCACACACCCTGGCTTGCCCTGAGAGCAGTCTCCGACCTTGTCTCTCCCCAGTTCTCAGAAACAGACAGAGAAGTTGACCTCTGGCGTTCCCGCCTCGCTCAACTGATGGCAAAAATCCTTTCCGACCTGCCTTTTTACTTCTCGGAATTTAAACGCAACATCTTTTCGTAGGCCGGATTCCGCAGTTGAATCCGGCGTTCGTTTTCTTCCTGGAAACCTGTCATAACAAACTGTTGCAATTAAAAATCAGATTTATTGTCTTCCACAATAAAGGATCTCACAGTACGGGCGAAGCATCCTAAAGCATTTTAGTTGCCTAAACAAACACGGTCATCAAAGATGCTTCGCCCCTACCCGATATCACAATAATAAAAATTTAATCAAGGCCATAAGCCGAAAAAATTTTTAGAATCCCTCAATATCGTAAATTATTCTCCAGTTCGTGCCGGTCTCCAGACCGAGCACGCTATGTTGACCGAAGGTCTCCTCATTTCTGTACCAGAAAACATCAACGCGTAGGTCAGGTTGCGCGGTTCAACCTGACGTCGGAAGCCATCCTT
This sequence comes from Anaerolineaceae bacterium UBA6133, assembly GCA_002435825.1. Lineage (GTDB taxonomy): Bacteria > Chloroflexota > Anaerolineae > Anaerolineales > Anaerolineaceae > Mesolinea. The sequence continues at coordinate 33,378 of DIVL01000021.1, read as the reverse complement.
AATTAAGTACATTATTTGACAGCATTCGTGATGTCAGGTTCAACAGAAGAACCTGACCTACTTCTTTACTTCACGGAATTTAAACGCAACGTGCTGACATAACTGCCAGCGCGCTTAAGTCTTTTCGTAGGCCGGATTGCGTAGTTCAATCCGGCTTTTGGGCCTAAGAATAATTGCCGGGTTCAAAAACGGAACCCGGCCTACGGTTGTCCAATTGCACAGCCTGCCCCACTCATTTTTGCAGGGTTCAATCCAGCGATTTTTCAATTACTCGCTCTGCGCACCCAACCTCGCGCGCTCTTCCTCAACGATCTTATGGTCAAGCTTTTTAATCAGAGGCACAGGCTGATTAAACTCGTTGCCAGCCTCTATCTCCACCGGAATCCAGATATCCTGACCCGGTTTGCCTGTTTCCAAACCCAGGATTTCATGTTCCCCGAGCGCGTCCTGCTCAAAGCGCGAGAATTGTTCTCCAAACAGCGGCTCCCCATGCGCCAGCAACTGGTGCAGGGTCTCGCTGGTGTTTGGCAGGAACGGAGCGCTCATAATTTTGATCCACTCGATCGCCTGGATCGCGGTATAAAGCGATTTTGCAGCCTGTTCGCGGTCGGTCTTGATCTCAAACCAAGGCGCGTGCACATCCAGGTACTTGTTGACTTCAGCAGCCAGCGCCATCACCTCAGCCAGGCCTGCCTTCAACTCCACCTGTTCCATCCTTACTGCCACGCTGTCAAAGCCCGCCCTGATCATCTGCAGCAAGGCTTCATCACTCTCGCGCAGTTGCCCTGGGTTGGGCACCTTGCCATCAAAGTTCTTGTAGGTAAACGACAAGACCCGGTTCACCAGGTTGCCCCAGGTGGCTACCAGTTCGTTATTGTTGCGCTGGAAGAAATCCTCCCAGTCCCAATCGGTATCGCGCTGTTCTGGCATTGCATTTGTCAGATAGTAGCGGATCGCGTCCGCGTCATACCGCTCGAGGGCGTCCAGCCCCCACACCGCCCAGTTATGGCTGCCGCTGATCTTCCTGCCTTCCAGGTTCATGAACTCATTAGCCGGCACATTGTAGGGCAATACCAGCGGTTGTGGATTCTCCGTCCCCATTCTGCGGTCAAAGCCATCGCCCATGCCCAGCAATTCTGCCGGCCAGGTCACGGCATGGAAGGTGATATTGTCCTTGCCGATGAAATAGAAAGCTTTAGCGCTTGGTTCAATCCACCAGTCCCGCCATGCATCGTTATTCCCTGTCAGGTTGGACCATTCGATCGCCGCGGAAAGGTAGCCCATCACCGCTTCAAACCAGACGTAAAGGCTTTTACCCTTCCAGTCCTCCAATGGCACTGGGATTCCCCAATCGAGATCTCTCGTGATGGAAGTTGGTTTGAGCCCAACGGATTGGATGGTTCCCAGGGATTGCCTGAGCACGTTCGGTCTCCAGTAACTTTCGCGCGCCTTCAGAAAATCCTCAATCTGCGGTTCCAATGAGGACAGATCCAGGAAGAAGTGCTCGGTTTCCCGTAATTCCGGCGTCGACCCATCCACCTTCGAACGCGGTTCGATCAACTTTTCTGCTTCCAATTCGTTGCCGCACTTTTCGCATTGATCGCTGCGCGCGTCCGGATTGCCGCAGATGTAGCACGTGCCTTCCACGTAACGATCCGGCAGAAACCGACCGAGCGCTGGGCTGAACCACTGCCTGGAGACGGTTGTCTTCAAGTAGCCATTTTCGAGCAAGGTCAAAAACACCTTTTGTGCCACGTCAAAGTGATTCTCGGTGTGGGTGGAGGTGAAAATATCGTAACTAATGCCGAGTTTCTTAAAAAGTTCAATAAAGCGCGGGTGATAGTGTTTGTAGATTTCTTCCGGAGCTTTTCCCAGCTGATCCGCCTTGATCGTAATGGCTGTGCCGTGCGAATCAGAGCCGCTGACCATTAACACATTTCGTCCTCGCAGGCGATGATACCTGGCAACGATATCCCCCGGCAAATGCGAGCCGGTGATATTCCCGACGTGGATATCAGAGTTGGCATAAGGCCAGGCAATGGCGATCAAAATGTTTTCAGACATGGTAAGACTCCTCAATAAAAATCGATGGAGAATTTTATCATCCATCGCTAGTAGAAAAACGCTCGATTAGTTAATCAAGAATGATGCGGCTGTCAGTGTGCTCGCACGTTTCCCGGTTGAGATTGACTCCACACTCCACGCAAATTCCCTGGCAATCCGGTTTGCAGACCAAGTTTATTGGCAGATCCAACAGGAGGTAGTCCCGGATGAGCTTCCCAAGGTCAATGTAGCCGTCTTCAGGGATAACTTCTTCGTCGAACTCTTCTTGTGTTCGGCTGCCGAAGACATAGAGCTCCTCGAATTCGGTCGAGAGCTTTGCCCGGAAAGGATCAAGGCAGCGATTGCACTGGCTGTCGACCTCTGCTTCAAAGGCACCTTGAAAAAGAAGTCCCTCGCGTGTACGCGAAAAGGTATAGTGACCACTTAGATTAAAAAGTTGCAGGTCGGGTTCGATGAAAACTTCCGGATTCTCCACAATGAAATCACGGTAGAAACCGATGGGTTTGTTGAAAAAGTATCCAATGTTAGTGCGTAGGGGATGATGTATTTTTTCCATAGTAAGTTACAATTCACAAATCTTGCAAAGATTATAACATCCCAGACATTAATTGCCTGGAAACTTTAGGCACGAACCATGACCGCCACACTACTGCTCGCCACCAACAACCCCCACAAAGTCGAAGAGTTCAGATCTATCTTTCTCCCATACGATGCCGTTCTCCAAACGCCTGCTGAGCTTGGTCTATTCAACGATGTGGTTGAAAGTGGGAACACCTATTTGGAAAATGCCTGTATCAAAGCCTGGGCTTACTGGCAGGATGGGCAAAACCGGGTTCTGGCCGATGATTCCGGGCTCGAGGTTGATGCTCTCCAGGGTGCCCCCGGAATCCACTCGCGTCGCTTCCTGCCTGACCCAAACGCCACCAGCCGCGACCGCTGCCTGTATCTGCTTGACCGCCTGCAGGGTTTTCCTCGTCCATGGCGTGCCGCTTTTCACTGCGAAGTGGTGCTGCTTACCCGACAGGGTAAGTTTTTCGCCAGTCACAGTGTTTGCCAGGGTGAGATTATCCCCGAATTTCGCGGTGAAAACGGCTTTGGCTACGATCCGATATTTTTAGTTGATGGCACCCAACACACCATGGCGGAGCTTGACCCTTTCAGCAAGAATCAGCTCAGTCATCGCGGTAAGGCTGCCCTGGGCTTGATTGCGCAGCTGGAACTCCCGCTGCGTCAGGTTTGAGTTAGAACTTATACCCGATCATCCGCAGGAATCCCTTACGCCAGGCGATCCCATCTTCATCCTCAATGCCCTTCGGCGCAAATCCGTCCACCACGCCCAGGATGCCGCGTCCCAATTCAGTCTCCATCACGATTACCTCAGTCGGGTTGGCTGTCGCGCAGAAAAAGCCGCAAATTTCCGGCACATTCTGCAGGGTCTTGAGAACATTGATCGGATAGAAGCCTTCACCCAAAAACAGGATAAAGCTGTGCCCGGCGCCAATGGCAAGCGCGTTCTCTTTCGCCAGCTTAATCATCTCCTCATCCGTGCCCGTCCACCTAACCAGGCATGCTCCTGACGCTTCGCAAAACGCCAGCCCAAACTTGATCCCGGGCACAGTGCTCACCAATGCCTCGTGGATATCTTCAACTGTCTTGATAAAATGCGACTGCCCGAGCACGAAATTAATGGCTTCGGGCTTTTCAATCTTCACAAGGGTAATTTCCATTTTTTACCTCCGGACTTTTTCTTGATTTTAGCATAGCGCTAATAACGACATCACAAATCTATTTGTGAATAAGAAATCAATCGGAGGCATAAAATAGTTTTCCAAAAAAAATGGTGCTAATTGTAGCGATCAGATCAATTCCTTTACATAAAAACACAATATCTTGGTAGGGTGGGTTGGCGTCAGAGTATCTTGCCCTGTCTGAACATCGAAATAGCCAACCCACCAAAACAGCAACCTTCTTTATGTGTAGCGTTGATGAATCATTTCTCCAGTGATGCGGTGGGTAGGCTATAACCCAGTGTGCTCCTGCATATGCTTTGTTACGCCAACCCACCCTGCTGTCAATGAATTCGTTCCAGGCGGAATGCGCCTTGTTTGCGCACTCCGCCAAACTTTTCGACATTTTTTGAAATTTGTTTACCACTCTAACTCTATCTTTGAATTAGGGTAAAATTCAGAAATGCCTGACTTGCGCAAATCATTTCTGGTAATGGTTCTGCTGGGATTGTTAGCGGTCACTGCTTGTGGTGTGGGTGCTAAACCTGTCCCAACCCTCTCACACGACTTCACAACCTCCACGCCTGCTGCCAATTACCCCACCGCCATGCCCACCTTCACTCCGACTCCGGCTGTGCTTGGGTCACTCGAAAACCCAATCGTCATGGCAATGGTAAGCCCTTCCCCCTCAATTGAGCAGCAAACTGCCCTTGGTGATCTCGCTTCCCTCCTGGGCGGACATCTTCAACTAAGCGTCATCGGTCGGTTTTACGGCAGTTACCAGGAACTCGAATTTGCGTTACAGCGCCAGCAGGTGCATTTTGCCTGGCTTCAACCGGTTGAATACCTGCTTGTCTCCCAAAAAGGACTTGCCACCGCCTTGCTCGTCACCAATCACCTGGGTGTCACGGGTTACGGTGTGCAGTTTCTGGGGCATGGTGACAGCAACTTTGAACCTTACTTTAATGTCGGTACGCATAGTTCCACCGCTGAAGCCAGAGTGGCACTCGCCCAACTTTCCGGGCTGAGAGGCTGCCTGACAGATGATAACTCCTTAGCCGGGTACTGGGTTCCGCTGGGCTATCTTAACCTGAACAATATCCCCACCCTCGAACCGGTACAGACCTTCTCTTACAGTGCCAGCATCCGCGCTCTATACATTAAGGGTATCTGCAGTTTTGCCGCCACTTATGCTATCGCAGCAGACCCGCGGACTTCCTCAGAGGTAATCACTGATCTGCCTGACGCGATTGAAAAACTGCCGATCATCTGGCTTTCTCCACCGGTCATACCGAACCTGAACCTGTCATTTAGCCCCCGGGTGGATCTCACCCTCCAATCCCGTGTCTCTGACTTCCTGCGTGATCACGCGCGTTCGGAGGCTGGCAAAGCCCAGCTCAGCCTTGCGCTGAACTACGAAGTTGCCGCGCTTGAACCCTTACCCGACATCGCATACACCCCCCTGCGTGAGCTCCTGGCTACCAGCGGGGTTCGCCTGGCTGACTTGCTGACTAACTAACCCCATGAAGAAGTTCTTTAGATTTATCTTTTTTTGCGCCTGTATCGCCTTCTTGCTGCTCGGTCTTTCGCGTGTAGTCATGATTTTGAGCTCCAGGGACAACACCTTCGATCTTGCATCTGTTCCTCCTGCCCAGGTCGCGCTGGTGCCTGGGGCGGGCATTACAGCCGACGATCGTCCCACGCTTGCCCTGCGCGATCGCATCGACGGAGCCATCGAGCTCTACCGTGCTGGTAAAGTCCAAAAGATACTGATGTCGGGTGATAACAGCTCGATCTACTACAATGAACCTGGAGCAATGGCGAATTACGCCATTGAGCAAGGTATACCCGAAGCCGACATCGTCCAGGACTTTGCGGGTCGCCGCACTTACGACACCTGTTACCGGGCTAAGGAAATTTTTGGGCTGGAATCAGTCATCATCACCACCCAAAAATATCACCTTCCCCGCATGGTTTTCCTCTGCGAACAGCTTGGGTTAAGTACCTCAGGTTTTCCGGTGGAGCAATCCAATTACCTGCGAAATCGCTATATGCTCTGGAATGCGCGGGAAGTCCTCGCTACCATGGCAGCTTACATTGATATCTACTTTCTGAAACCCGAACCGATCCTGGGGTCCCCGGAACCCATTTTTACTCCATGAGGTGATTATGCAGCGTCAGCAAGCACTTGAAATCGTCAGAACCTACGTCAAAAATGAAGCTCTCGTCAAGCACATGCTCAGCGTCGAAGCAGTCATGCGTGCATATGCCGAGGCGCTCGGTGAAGATGTGGAATTGTGGGGATTGGCTGGACTTCTTCACGATTTCGATTGGGAAATCCACCCAACCACTGAAGGGCATCCGTTGGCAGGCTTGCCCATACTGAAGGAAGCTGGAGTACCTGAAGCTGTTCTGGAAGCCATTGCCGGTCATGCGGACCACACAGGCGTTCCTCGCGAAAGCCGTTTGGCAACAGCTCTCTTTGCCTGTGACGAAATCACAGGTCTCATTACGGCAGTTGCCTTAGTCCGGCCTTCGCGCTCACTTTACGATCTGCAGGCTTCTTCAGTCCGCAAAAAATGGAAAGATAAGTCCTTTGCCGCTGGCGCGGACCGGGACCTGATTGCCCAGGGAGCGCAGGAATTCGGCGTGGAACTCTGGCAGCATGTGGACTTTGCCATCAAAGCTATGCGCAAAACTGCCAAAGATCTGGAGTTAGAAGGCAGTCTCAGTGTTCAGGAAGCAGCTGACTAAGCTTTTTCCCAGAATTGAACATAATCGTCCAAATTCGTAAAGCCGATAATTTCGTCATTAGCTTTTATTGTAAACACTGCCTGACCGCTTGAAGCTCGTTTGCGACTGATGGCATTGGTGATCGTGAAGACTTTGCTGGCACTCTTGCGGAAGTGACAAATACCTTTGTCGGTCAGTTTGCCCACCAAGGCTACGCTGATCTGGTCGCCCTTATCCAGCTTCCAGGCGATAACACCTTGTCCATACCGACCTTGCACCGGGAATTCGGAACCTGGTGTCCTTTTCGCCAGACCCTTTTGAGTTACCAACGCGACCTCGTCTTTGTCTTCAAGCGCTGCTGCCCCGATCACGTAATCGCCAGGCTTGAGCTTGATCGCATTAACTCCGGCAGCTACCAGCCCCATTGACCGCACTTCATTTTCGTTGAACCGGATCGCCATGCCAGCCGCTGTAGACAGCAGGATATCCTGATCGCCCCGGGTTAGCAGCACCTCAAACAGTTCATCATTCTCATTGACCTTTACAAGGGTGAATGTGCTAGCAGAGGCGCCGGGCAGATCCGTCACCGCAGAGCGTTTGATCATGCCCTGCCGCGTGACTGTGACGACGTAACGATCCTGTTCTTCTTCCCGACTGATTGGAACAGCAAAAATTCCTTGCAAAATGTCATCCCGATGTAGCGGTGCCACTTTGGAGGCAGGCACACCTTCCTCCTCAGCCCGCTGTACTGGTACGGAGAACGAAGAAATAGCCGCAGCCTTTCCTGCGGTAGTCACCAGGAATATTGTTTGGTGGGTATTGGTACGGATCATGCTCCAGGGAGCGCCATCCCCACCCAGCCGGTTGGGTTTGTCGCCTTCCGTGCGTGAAAGCAGTCCATTTTCGCTGACCTCGATCCAGAAGTTCTCTACAGGCATCACGTCAGTCATGGTGTACATTTCTGAGGCTTTTTCTCCCTCACCAAGCTGAATGATTTGCGTTCGCCGCGCATCACCATACTTTTGTTTTATGGCTTTTAGTTCTTCAATTGCCACAAGGCGCATCTGTTTCGGAGAATTCAACAAAGCTTTCAGCTGAGAAATCATCTTCGCGACTTCTTTGTACTCATCCTCAATCTTCTTTCGTTCCAGTGATGCCAGTCGGCGTAAAGGCATTTCGAGGATGGCATTCGCCTGGATTTCATCCAGTTTGTACTTGTTCATCAGGTTGGTGCGCGCATCTTCGGCAGACGCGGATTTTCGGATGATCCTGATCACCTCATCAATGTGATCAATTGCCACCTTCAGCGCTTCCAGGATGTGCAGACGGTCCTCGTTTTTCTTTAACAAGTACTCACTGCGCCTGCGAATTACCACCAAACGGTGCTCAGCAAAGATCCTCAGAGCCTGCTTGAGCGTCAGGCGGTGCGGGCTGCCATCCACCAAAGCCAGGATATTGATGCCAAAGGTGTTGTGCATCTGCGTGCGTTTATACAGGGTTGCCAGGATCTCTTCCGGGTCGGCATTCTTGTTGAGGTCGATCACGATCCGCATTCCCTGCCGGTCGGATTCATCCCTCAAGTCCGATAAACCTTCCAAACCACCATCCCGCGAAATTTCCGCGATTCGCTCGATCAATGCCGATTTATTCACCATGTACGGCAGCTCGGTCACGATGATGCGCATGCGACCGCGGGACATTTCTTCGATTCGTGTGCGAGCCCGGACTTTGACCGTGCCATTCCCGGAGCCGTAGATCGTCGTCAGGGGGATGGAGCCTTCATCCTGGATAAGCAAGCCACCTGTTGGAAAGTCAGGTCCCTTGATGTATCGCATGATGTCTTCGACGGTGATATCCTCTATCCCGTCCCAATTCTGCAGCATCATTACCAGCGCGTCCACCACTTCCCCAAGGTTGTGAGGAGGAATGTTGGTTGCCATGCCCACCGCGATACCCGACGCGCCATTGACAAGCATATTGGGAATGGAAGAAGGCAGGACTTCCGGCTCTTTCAGCGTACCATCGAAATTGTCGATGTAATCAACCGTGTTCATATCCAGCTGACGCAGAATCTCGATGGCAGGGGATGAAAGCCGCGCTTCTGTGTAGCGCATTGCGGCTGGCGGGTCGCCATCCACGCTGCCAAAGTTCCCCTGCCCATCAACCAGTAAATATCGTTCTGAAAAATCCTGAGCCATTCTTGCCATCGCGTCATAGACCGCGGTATCCCCGTGGGGATGATATTTACCCAAAACCTCACCCACAATACGTGCTGACTTCTTGTGTGGTGTGTCATCTCGGATACCCATATCGTACATGGCATATAGGATACGGCGTTGAACCGGTTTCAGTCCATCCCGCGCGTCGGGCAATGCCCGCGAAACGATGACACTCATCGCGTAATCCAGGTAGGATTGCTGCATTTCAACGTTGATATTGATCTTTGGGGAGGCGGTTGTACTCATATTCCGCTCTTTCTTTGGCTCAGTCGTAGATCTTTTCAATTTTCACCAACTATAGCATAAAAAAACCCGGAGTGATTGTCCACTCCGGGTCCTTAGAATCATTTTCTCCGTGTTGGACTATTCTTAATCGTCCGTCACTTCTTCATCTTCTTCAAAGTCTTCATCATCATAAAGATCGAAACTGCCCGATTCGCTGTCTTCCAATTCATCGTACAATCCGTCAGTCTGATCAGTCCTATCGTTGAAGATATCCAGCTGTTCAACAGCGATATCCGGGTTGCCTGGTTCGGCTTCCATCACCTGGTCTTCGAAACGACCAGGGACAAAGCCAGTTCCAGCCGGGATAAGCTTGCCAATGATGACATTTTCCTTCAGACCAAACAGGGGGTCTTCCTTGGAGGAGATTGCCGCCCCAGCCAGTACTTTGATAGTGTGCTGGAAGGAGGACGCCGACAGGAACGAATCCGTGCTCAGCGAGGCCTTCGAAACTCCGAGCAAAATATTTAAATAGCGCGCGGGTCGCAAACCCCGAGCCACCAGGTCTTCATTGATCTTGCGGATCTCAAGACGGTCCACCAGATCCTGCGGCAGGAATTCAGAGTCACCAGGTCGGGTGATCTGCACCTTATTCAGCATCTTGCGGATGATGACTTCGAAATGTTTGTCGTTGATGTTCTGACCCTGAGTGCGGTAAACCTGCTGGATTTCTTTCAGCAAGTACAACTCGGTCGCATCGGTGCCGTTAATTCTGAGGATGGTATGCGGGTTGAGCGATCCTTCAGTCAGCTGCTCCCCAGCAGTTACCATCTGACCCTCAATGATCAAGAGGCGGGATGTCGAGGGAATTTCATAATCCTCGCTCAGCCGGTCTTCATAGGAAACCACAACCTCACCGTCCTCGATGCGGACTTTTCCAGCATGTTCGGCAGTGATGCTGGTCTCTTCATGGGTCGCCAGGACTGCATCTTTGCTGACTTCATCTTCGTCCTTTACCTTGATTTCCCAGTCAGCGGGGATAGCATAACGCTGACCAACCATTTCGCTGCTTTCCACCCGCACAGTGCGGATGTCTGGGTTCTTTTCTGAAACCATGATGTGGGATTTACCGTTGATCTGGGTGATTACAGCTTCACCACGAGGCATGCGCCGGGCTTCAAACAGCTCTTCCACGCGAGGAAGACCAGTCGTGATATCACCACCACCCGCCACACCACCCGTGTGGAAGGTTCGCAGGGTCAGCTGTGTGCCAGGCTCACCAATAGACTGAGCCGCAACCACACCTACTGCTGAGCCAAGATTGACCATCTTGCCCCGTCCGAGGTCCATGCCGTAACAGCGTGCGCAGATACCATGTACGAGCTCGCAAGTTAGTGGGGAGCGTACTTTCACCTTCTTGATGCCCTTTTCGACCAATTTGGTGATCCGTCGGCTGAGCTCTTTGTTGATCATATCGTTGTGCTCGCCAATCACCTCTCCAGTTTCAGGATCGATCACGCGGTCAGCCAGCAAGCGCCCATAAATGCGTTCGTTGAAAGGCTGTCCGGCGATGTCATCCTCAGAGGACACCCAAATACCTTCCACTGTGCCGCAATCTTCGTTGTTGATGATCATGTCCTGCGCTACGTCCACCAATCGCCGGGTCAGATAACCTGCATCCGCGGTTCGGATAGCGGTATCCGCCAGACCCTTGCGGGTACCATGCGTGGAAATGAAGTATTCCAGTGCAGACAGACCTTCACGGAAGTTGGAGCGAATAGGCATCGGGATGATGCGCCCGGAGGGGTCAGCCATCAAACCGCGCATCCCTGCCATCTGTGAAATTGGGCTGAAACCGCCCTTGGTCGCACCCGAAACTGCCATGGTCGACAGGTTGCCATTTGGATCGAGATGCTTTCGTACCGCCTCTCCAACCTTTATGGTGGTTCCCTGCCAAACCTCGATGATCAGGTCATTCTGTTCCTGCTCGGTCAACAGACCGCGACGGAATTCCTTCTGAACGCGTTCCACCTCGAGCAAGGCTTCCTGGATCATCTCGGCCTTTTCAGGCGGAACGGTGATATCCGCCACAGCCAGGGTTGACCCGGACTGTGAAGCGTAGCGGAAGCCGATATCCTTGATGTTGTCAGCTACCTGTGTGGTAACTTCCTGTCCATCAAGGTCATAAATATCCGCAATCAGGTCCCGGATGCCGCCTTTGTCAAGCGGGACGTTTGTGAATCGCATTGATTTTGGCAGGATATCGTTGAACATTGCCCGACCAACCGTCGTTTCGATGATCCGAACTTCGGGCTCATTAAGCCTTTCATGTTGATCATTGAAAATGGTTTCTACGCGCAATTTGATCTTCGTGTGCACCTGCACCTGGTCGAGTTGATATGCCAAAATTACTTCGTTGATATCGCCAAAGACACGCCCCTCTCCCTTTTGAGGGAGATTTTGATTCATGGTCAGGTAGTAAACACCCAGAACCATGTCCTTTCCTGGGCTGATGATAGGCTCACCACTGGCTGGTTTCAGCAAGTTCTTGCTTGCCAGCATCAACTCCCGCGCTTCAGCCACTGCCTTGCTTGAAAGTGGTACATGCACAGCCATCTGATCGCCGTCAAAGTCGGCGTTGAAAGCGGTGGTCACCAACGGATGCAACTGAATAGCACTGCCTTCAATCAGCACAGGCTCAAAAGCCTGGATGCCAAGGCGGTGCAGCGTTGGCGCCCGGTTCAGGAGAACAGGACGGTCCTTGATGACTTCTTCCAACACTTCCCAGACCTCTGGTCGGTTGCGCTCGATATAGCGTTTTGCGCCCTTGATATTGGAGGTGTAGCCGTGTTTATCCAGCCCGGCAATCACGAAGGGGCGGAAGAGCTCCAGCGCCATCGACTTGGGCAAACCGCATTGGTTCAACTTGAGATGGGGTCCAACCACAATAACGGAACGCCCGGAATAGTCCACGCGTTTGCCCAGCAGGTTGCGGCGGAAGCGGCCTTTCTTGCCCTTCAGCATATCTGAAAGAGAGCGCAGTTCGCGGCGTCCGCGTCGGGAGAGCATTCGCCCTCTCTGAGAGTTGTCAATCAGCGAGTCGACAGCTTCCTGGAGCATGCGCTTTTCGTTGCGCACGATGACATCCGGTGCTCCCAACTCGAGCAAACGCTTCAGGCGATTGTTGCGATTGATCACGCGGCGATACAGGTCGTTCAGGTCAGAAGTCGCGAAACGACCACCGTCCAGCTGCACCATTGGGCGCAGATCAGGAGGAATAACGGGAAGAACCGTCAGGATCATCCATTCCGGTTTGTTGGTCGAGCGGCGGAAAGCCTCCACCACCTTCAGGCGGCTGGTAGCTTTCTTGCGCTTCTGTTTGCTCTTGGTGGTGCGTGCTTCCTGCCACAAACGCTCTGATAGCGCGTCCAGGTCGAGGCGGCGCAGAATGTCATAGAATGCTTCCGCACCCATGTCGGCTTTGAAGATGTTGCCCCAGCGGGATTTCAGGTCGCGGTAGCGGGCTTCACTCAAGAAGGTGAACGGCTGCAGTTCATAAAGCTCATCCCGCTGTTGGGCGTTTTGAGTCTTGGCAACCGCATCCGGGTCATCCAACTGGCTGCGCAAATCTTCCATTACCAGCTCAGCTTTGGCGCGGATTTCTTCCTTCTGGATTTTGAATTGTTCCGTTCTCTCAGCGCGTTCTTTCTTGAGGTCCGATTCAAGGATCTCCATCCTTTCCTTCACGACCTTCTGCACGCGGGAGATGTGTTTGGCAGTGACTTCCTCGCCAACTTCCACAATGGTCTGATTGCCACCATCCAGTTCAAAGCTGATCGGCTTGCGAATGGTTTTTCCGGTTTTTTCATGTAATTCGCGTTCCAGGCTCTGACCCTGCTGAATGACAGGCTCAAATAAGCTGGCAACTTTTTCGTCATATTCGCGGTTAACTTGTTCAATCTGAGCTTCAACATCCTTCAGCTCACGATCGCGCTGTTTCTTGGTCTCAGCAATTTCGCCATTAACCTTGGCAATCAGTTCACGCTCAGAAAGGCTGATCTCGTCTTCCAGGCGCTTGAGTGCCTTCTGACGACCATCATCATCCACGTAGGTGATGATGTATTGTGCAAAGTACAACACGCGATCCAGATTCCGACGGGAAATGTCCAGCAGCAAACCGAGGTAAGACGGGATGCGGCGGGTATACCAGATGTGCGCCACCGGAGCAGCGAGTTCGATATGACCCATGCGTTCGCGCCGCACAGATGAGCGCGTAACTTCCACACCGCACTTGTCGCAGACAATTCCTTTGTAGCGCGGGTTCTTGTACTTGCCGCAGTAGCACTGCCAGTCGCGCGTCGGTCCGAAGATGGCTTCGCAAAACAAGCCGTCTTTTTCCGGCCGCAAGCGCCGATAGTTGATTGTTTCAGGTTTGAGAACTTCTCCATAAGACCAGCTTTTAATGACCTCAGGTGACGCAAGGTTGATCCGAAGGGCTTTCATACTAGTTGTTTCCACTCATACCTCCTGAATTAGACGAGGGCTATTTAAGACACAAAAAACCGCTGGAAAACTATTTTCCAGTGTTTCTTAGTTTGTCATTCCGATATAATTCACGCAAATGATTATTATAGCTATAAAACAGCTTATTTGTCAAGCTTTTTCGTTTCGATTTTGTGCAACGGCAGGTCAAAATAGAAGGTGCTGCCCTCACCCAACGTGCTTTTGACGCTCACATTTCCTCCGTGCTTGTCCGCAACCGACTTGACAATTGCCAGCCCCAATCCCTGCCCGCGGTTTTCGTATGCAAGATCGTCATCCACATGGAAAAAGCGCGTGAATAGCTTGGGTTGATCCAGCGGCGCAATGCCTTTGCCATTGTCCTTGACAGCGATGTGCATCCAGCTTGAATCGCGTTCAGCGCTTATGAGCACGCTCTCTCCCCTCGGACTGAACTTGATCGCATTCTCGATCAGATTGTAGAGTGCCTGCTGAACCATGATTTGGTCAGCCGAGATGTAGGGCGTCTTCAAGCCGCCGTAATCCACGTTCAGGCTGATCTTTTTCTGTTGTGCCTGAACCCCCAAAAGTTTGATCGTATCATCAATCGTTTCCTGTATGTTAAAGGTGGTATAGACCAACAACCCGTCGCTATCCAACCGTTCCAGGTTCAGCACCTTGTCTACCAGGCGGGTCATCGTGTCAATTCCCGCATCGATTTTTTCGACATACTTGCGCTGTTCCGGGCTCAACTTGCCAATGTTGGATAAAAGCTTTGTATGCCCTTTCATCAGCCAGAGCGGCGCGCGCAGGTCGTGGCTGATGTTGCTGACAAATTCGTTCTTTTGATTGTTCAGTTTTTGCAGCCAGCTTGTATCCCGCAGCAAAACAACTTCACCCTGCCGTTCCTGATCACCTTCCAGCGGAAAGCGCAGCACCTCGTAGGTCTTGTTTCCATCCAACTGCAATGTCTTCAGTTCAACGCTTTTCTTGTCCTTGCTGAGGTAACTCTTTAGTTTCTCATTGGCAACACGCACCACGCCGTCCATCTTCCCTATGAGCGCTTCGCCTTTGTCGCTTGCCGCAATAGCCGCGGTGTTGCTGAACTGGATCCGCCCATCCCGGTCGAGCAGTAACATTGGGTCAGAAAAAGCATTAAATGCCAGGCTCAACCAGCCTTTATCGTTTTGCACCCTGGAAAACTGCTCTTTCGTGCTCAACGCTGCTGAAGCGCGGTATGCCAGCTGTTGGTAAAACTGGATATCTTCCTGGTCAAACCAATGGTTTTGTTCAAATCCAACCCAAAGCACCCCTTGCGAATCTCCATTTCCGCGCAGTTGCAGGGCGGCAATGGATTGCGGATGGGGCGTGCCTGAGGTCAGCCCAAAATATTGATCGACCTTGAGGTCACTCAGGATCAACTGGTCCTGATCGCCAATCTTTTCGATGATCAAGGTATCCAGGTAGGCATACAGCCGGGTGTTTTCTCCCTGCCCAAGGCGCAGGCGCATCTCACCCCGCCGGCTTTCGGGCGACTTTTCCAGCAAAATCAGCCGCGCCGAGGAAGCGTCCCTGGTCAATGCTGCCCGCAAGATCGAGGAAAGCATCAGGTCAAAGCCCTCTCGCGAATAGTGCGATGGATCCACCGAAAGCAACCTTGCCTGGGTGTCATTGCGCGTCTGCAGGTTAACCCGCAGCTTCTCCAAAGCCATAAAAAGCGCTTTTTCATTACCGGAGAGGACAGCTGGAGGTATTTGCTCCTCGTAATCCCCATTTGTCAGCTCCTGAATGCGTTCCATCACTCTGTCGAAAGGATTGGTCGAGGGTAGTGCCTTGATGAAATCCTTCGGATGCCAATCGGAATTCAGCCAGTAAACAAACGCCCAGACGATCGAGGCGCTGATCAGCACTTCGGGCACATGGCTGACCACCAGGGTCAGGATTTGCTCCAGGATCACCAACACGCTTCGTTCGCTGAAAATCAGCGTGTGTGTAAACTGGGTGAGGATGATGACAGGGACACTCAGCAAGTAGGACCAAACCACCCGCATGACGATATGCTGCTTCCAATCGCTGTGCCATTGGGACTTCTCACGCGCCAGTATCCAGGCAAAAGCTATCGCAAGACTGGCATAGAAAAACATCCCCATCGGGTCCTGGCCCAGACGTAAGAACTGCACCAAACCCGTTCCCAACCCGAGGATCACCGCCGGCAAGGGACCCACCAGCCCGACCGCCAGAAAAATTGGCAGGGCGCTCAAGACCATCACAATAGGCTGTACGGTTGCTCCGGTTAACGTCAGGAGTTGTCCATCGAAGGGTCTGAAACTCAAAAAACTGAGCGGAAAAACCAGCAAAGCCAGGAAAACGAACCACTTGAGTTCAATCAGCGAGTAATGGGAATCCCATTTCTGCAGCTTCCAGATCGCCAAACCCGTGCCAATCGTCAGCAAGGCAGGCAAAATCCAAATAACCCATTGCATTTCAGCAGCAGGTAGTTGATTGGGGAAAATGGTGAGGGTAAATGCTGGCAGAAACATGTCAGATAAATTATAGCATGCCTGCAACACCGAAACGACAAACTACTGCTGTTTTTCGAGGAGCCCCATCACAACTTCAACAACTTCATACACCGTCATCTGGTCCGAATCGATAATGACAGCGTCTTCACCTGCCTTCAATGGAGCTACCGCCCGGCCTGAGTCGATTTCGTCCCGGTGGCGTAGGGATTCAACCACATCCTCCAGGCAGGCGTCTTTGCCGTGGCTGAGATCTTCAACATAGCGGCGCTGAGCCCGAACTTCGACCGAGGCGTCCAGGTAGATCTTCAGATCAGCATCCGGCAGCACCACCGTGCCGATATCCCGCCCGATCATCACGACTTTGCCCTTTTCAGCGATTCTTCGCTGCTGGAGCGTCATTGCCCTGCGCACACCCGGGTAAGCCGACACCTCCGAGACAACCGCGTTCACAGCTGCTGAGCGGATGTCCCAGGTGTGGTCTTCCCCGTTGATCATCACGTCAAATTGCTGCCCATCCTCGCTGCTCGCGTGCAGGATGTCGAGTTCAATCCGTTCTGCCAAACTTGTCACCGCCGCCTCATCAGCAATTTTAATGCCTTCCTTCAAAGCCTGGAACGCCACTGCTCGATACATGATGCCCGTATCGAGGCACATGTATCCGATCTTATTCGCCACTATGGTTCCGATGGTAGTTTTCCCTGATGCGGCTGGTCCATCAATCGCAATGTTTTTGGGCAGTTTTTGTAGTTTTTGCTGGCACATCGTCAATTTGCTCCTGTAAAAAAATTTAATCGCACCCAAAGGACGCCTTTCTGTGAAGCGAAGGGTAAAGGCTCTCCAAGCAGCGTCTTCAGGAAATCACCTGGTTTTACCACTTGTTGGTCGATCTGTCGATAAAGCACCACATTTCTCCCGCGATACGCATCCGCGGCAGAAAAATCGGTTTCACTCTTAGAGAGCATCAGATCTGCCTGAAGGACATTTTGCGCGCTTTTCCAGTCAACCTGCTCCCTGAAAAACCAGGCGAGTTGCTGCTCCAGGTTGCCAAGGTCGTAGGTGATCTCAGTCTTATCCGCCCGACCGTTTCGATCGATCTCATCCAAAACAGCCTCGACATCATTATTTGGCAGCACGATCGGACCTGCCAGTAAGCTCAAGGTCATTGACTCTTGTTGTGATCTGACAGATCGCAGGCTGACCCCAACGGTCATCACCAGCAGCACGATCAGCAGGCTGTGCTTTAGTGCTTTCCCGCTGACCCGGCGCGACCATCCCATCCCCACCAGAATGGTGGATATCACCAGCAGCAACACTCCAGCCAATATGGCGAAAAGTGCAACCCGAAAATCCTGGGGATTCAGCGCTGTGCTGGTTAATCGCCTGCTGACCATCATGATGTAAACCAAAATCACGATCTGGAACGCGGTAACCCCGAGCACAATTTCCCGATGTTCGGATGCTTGTTCAATAATTCGAGCGATACTCTCTGCAGCTCCCAACCACGCGAACACTGCGGCAAAAGCAAGTATCCCCAAATCCTGCCTGCCCAGCAACAGGCTCAGCAATACGCTCAAACCCCAGCCAATTAAGAATGGCAGGTTCTTCAGGGGTTGATGATTGCGTGAATCTTCCACCAATGCCCAAACCACGAAGAACAGTGGCAATAAACTATACGCAATAGCCACAATTATTGGCTGATAGACTCGTAATTCGTAAGGTTTACCAAAAAGTTGAAGGAGTTCCACCAGTCCAGCCCCAATTCCCCCCAGCCCCTCTGTGCTTAGCAGAAAAGCGCTGCTGATCAGCACCAGGCTGACGATAATGCTCGTCAAAAGCGGCAGTAAGAAGGATTTTGCCTTGTATGAGTCATCAATAAATGCAATATTCGCGCCTTTTCTCCAGACCAGAAAGATTGCCACTCCAACCAAAGTAAGCACCCAGAAGCTGTAACCGCCTAAAAATGCGAGCGCGAGCAGACTGCCCGCCAGCACTGGCCGCTTGTTTTTCAGGGCTGTAAAAGACCATGCCAAACCAGCCAAAACAAAAATTGGCGTCACGATCTGGCGTGAAAAACTCAACAAGATCGGGTCAATTGCCAGCCCAACCGCCAGCACGAGCGCGACTTTGTCCCCAAGCACATCCCGCCAAAACCAGGGGATGAGGATCAATGAGCTGCCCAGCAGCACTGGCATCAGCCTGGCAAAAAAGAAGCTGGGTTCATAGAGAAAGAACAGAATCGCGCTCAAACCCGCGTAGCTCATGTTGCCGGACAATCCAGACGCATCCCCCAATGCCATCTGCCAGGCGCCCTGGGCGATTTGCGCTTCCGCCAGAGTAAAACGCATCTCACCCAAGCCCCATAGCCTCAGCCCTAATCCAACCAGGAAAGCCAGCAGGAACCAGGTAAAGAGGGAATGTTTATCTTCGTTAATTTGTTTTTTTACTTCCGTCTGCATGTTAAGGCATAACCTCGTAGATAACTACCGTCTGGCTCTCAAACACCTTCACCAGGTGCTCATCGAACTTGCCCTGGTCCACCTGGTAAGTACTTCGTTCGGTGTTTCCAACCACGATGTAGCGGATATTATACATGTCGATGATAGCCTGCGCCCGTTCCCACTTGCTGGTGCTGTAGAGCTCGCGCATATCTGCCTGCCGGGTGGCAATCTCTTCGTATCCACCCCGCCATTGGGCTTCATGCCCCACCCAGCCCAACACAGTCGGCATCCCGGAGAAAGTTGAGATGCTGTTGTAGGTTGTATAGCTGCCCCCCGTGTCGGATATCGCTTCGGTCATGACCCCTGTTGGCGCTTCCGCCAGCCACTCTGCGGCTTTCATTTCATCCGCCGCACTCAGGGTGAAATCGCGCTTGCCGTCCAAAGAGAAACCTCTCGCTGGATTGAATCCATTGGTTTTGTTCCAGCCCTCGATCAGCGGAAAAGCCATCCCCACCAGCACTCCTAAGACTGCAACCACCCCCATCACTTTTTTCCAGTCCTTTTGCCAGGCTTTCGTGATCAACCACGCAAACGCGATTAAAACTGGCAGCAGCATCAGATAGTCCAGGGGGGAACTGCCGTATTTACCCAGTTTTCGAGCGCCCAGTTCACTCAGGACGATCGTCCCAGCCATCAGGCTCGCCGAAATCAAGGCCAAAAGCCACCAGCGATCTTGGGTCTTGCCCTCTGTTTTTGGTTCAAAGAGCATCACCAATCCGTAAGATCCAGCCAACGACCACAATATCCAGGCCTGGAAGTAAAACTTGAAGATGGTGTTCATCCGCCAGCCGAACTGGTCGCGCAGGTAGATGAACTCCGGCACCAGGGTCAAAACCGCGCCCAGCAGCACCATCAGCAGCACGAACACCATCGGCCTTGCAGGTGTCGCTTGCTCGGATGCTTCCCCTTCTACATCCGCGTTTTCGATTTTAGAAGAACGGACCTTCTCGAAGAGTAAGCTGACTCCCACCCAAATCAACAGGAAAAGCGTAATCCAGGTTCCTGGTGCTTTCAGGCGGTAAAGCAGGCTGTCCCTCAATAATTCACCCGCCGAACTTGCGCCATGCAGCCCCAGCAGCAAGCCTTTTGTCATCTCGATCTTAGTCCCGGCAAATCCTAACACCCAACCAAAGATGAAGAGCACGAGCAGCACCGATACCGTGACCCACAGCCCGTTCAGCCAGGAAAGCCGAGAAATTCGCTTGACTTTGCTGAGCAAAAAACCAAATATCGGCAGCAGCAAGGGTCCGAACATGATCCAGAAGTATTTCCCCTTGGTGAAGAACGCCAGGCTTGGGATAACGCCGCCAGCCTGGGAGGAAAAACTTAGGTAGAAAGGCAGGTAAGCCACCACGCTCAATACGCCCCCAACCAAGCCGAAGCCAACCAATTCCCAAAATCGTTTCACCGACCAGCCGGCAGTTCGCCCCCGGTAAAGCACAAATGCCGCTCCCATCAAGAGCAAATAGAATGGGAAATCCCAGGTATTCATAAACGCAATTCCACCCAGAGTGAATACGCCAAGCGCGATGGTCAGCCCCGAAGCAGGGATGACGATCTTCCCTAATCGGACAGAACCTTCCCAGCCTCCGATAAAGGCGTTTAGCGCTTGGGCGATCGCCAGCAGCACCAACGGCATCGAAAGCATGTGCGGGTGGATATCCGCCAACAGATACGTAAAAGCCGGGAACTCATCAATCACTTCCACCGGTCTTCCGTCGAGGGTGCGATCTTGCACCACCCGGCTCGCCTGCCACCACGACCATCCCCCACGCTGCGGTTTGATCGTCATCGCGTTGGGTTCACGGGTCAGCTCAGGGATGTCCAGCTGCTCCCAGGCGTTTTCCGGCAGCACGCCCCTGGCATGCAGCATATCCACACCGCTGAACCAATTGCCCATCACCAGGATCATCAAAGGTGCCAGTAAAGCCAGCACCGCCTTATGTTTTCTCAGGAAGCCTGAAGCCGGTTTGGACTTTACCCCTTGCTGACGCAACCCCAGCAGGTCCCACAGGATTCCATATGCCCCTACGGCAGTCATGCCAAACCAAAACGCTGCCACCAGGTTGTACCCTACCGACGAACTGACGCCCGTGACCCGGATCAGCATTGCTGACAAGAGATAACCAAAGTAGTAATAGGAGATGCTGTAGCCGGACAACCAGGGATCCATCGGCGGCATTCCCGGTGACTTCAGGATGGCGTTGATGAACGCCATCTCCATGAATTTTTCCGTATGGATGATTTCAGGGTTGGCAGCCCTGACAACCGCCATCAGAACAAAAGCTGCCAAAAAGATGAGTTCAGCTCGAATGAGCAGCTTTTTACTTTCCTTGATCCTACCAAAAAAACTTTCCCGGTCAATTTTCGACAACACCACCAGGTTTATCCCCACCAGGATCATCAGCGCGGTCACCTGCGAAGCCAGGTCATTTCGCAGCAATTGGATGGAGGTTAACCACCAGAAAATAGTCCCCCACAGCAGCAGTCCAAGCGGTCGCAGCAAAAAGACGCCCCTCGAAGGCAATTTTTTCATTGCCGCATACGCCAGTGGAAGGTTGACAACCGCCAACACCAGACTGAACGCGTACCAGCTTAGAACTCCGATCATGCTCACCTGACCCGGTAAATCACGGTATTACCCTCACGATACACTTCGTCCCACAGGACTCCATTATACGCAGGGAACTTCATCAAAGCCTCCTGCGGGTAAAAAGCACTTTCCTGCTGACCAACGACAATGTATTCAACCCGGTACTTCTCAAGATAACTCGTGACGAAATCTTCATCCAAACTCATGAAAAATGTGTTCACCTCGTCCACACGCGCCTGGACTTTATCCGAGCCGGTTAACGCGCGTTGTTGGCGCTGATGGTAGTTCCAGCCGACCACGCCCGGAAGACCGGTGTAGATGGTGAAGCGGTTACCCCAGTAATACTCGTAGGCTTGTGCTTCCAGGATCACTGGCGAGCCCTCAACATGATCTTGCATCCACTGGATTGCGCAGTAATCCTGCCCAAGGTCCATATCCACGCCGTTTACCTGGTAGTGGGATGTTTCCATGTATTTCATACCATCCAACGTATGAGGTGCTTCCGGACTCATGCGGTCAGTCACTTTGTCGCGTGTGGCAAAAATTGGGAACATCAATGCGCTGGTCAGAAGCAGGATGAGGGGTACCTGGAACAAAACTTGATGTTTTCCGCGCCATTGGCTCTGATCCCGCCACGTGATTGCCAGCCCGATGCCCGCCACCAGCGCCAGCAGCATCCAGGCTTGCAGGTATAGCTTGAAGACCACGTTCATCCTGCCGATATCCCCCACCAGGTGCACCAGTTCCACCACGATCGTCAGCAATAATCCCGTCCCTGTCATGAAGAAGAGCAGTTTCTTGCCGTCGGGCTGACCCGGTGCGAGTAGAAGTGCCAATGCCCATAAGCACAAGGGCAGGGCAACAATGGCAATCTGCACCTTCATCAGGAGTAAGCCAACCAGGATCACTCCAACCATCAACAACCCGGCTATGATCCAGCTTTTCGCTCCCTGCCAACGTTTCAAACTAGAAACTCTGGTTGCTGCCATCCACTGGTAACTCTCCCAGCCAAACCAGAAAATGATCAGGTACAGGAGCAGTCCCCAGTGGGTGAAGTAAGATACCAGCGGCGTCCGGTCTCCATCCCAAATGCCCACTTGCCCATAACCCGGATAAAAAAACCGGTTAAAGGGCTGATAAAGCAGACTGGCGATGAAATAGAGCACCACAACGCTCAGCCCGATTTGAAGCACCTTGGTCAATTTTGGCGATAACCAGCGGTTTCGCAAAGCTGGTACGTACCGCCAACCCACGTAAGCCAGAATAACAAAATTCAAGATCATAAAAGTGTAGAAATCCCAGGTGTTGATGGGTTTCAGAGCTCCAATTATTAACCCGCCCAGCAAAAAGCCCAGGATCGCGCCAGTCACATTTCTCTTTAGTTTTTCGTGCCACTGACCCCTGCTCATCAGCACCGAAAGTCCCCATCCCATTGCCGCTACCACAACCGGCATCGCGATCAGATGCGCGTGGAAGTCACCGTAAAGGAAGGTGAAGAATGGGAATTCCGTGATGGCTTCTCCCGGAATGGTCCTGCTCGGGTTCCAATACCAACTCCCTGCGCTGATTGGCAGAATCCCTCCATTGAAGAGCTTTCCGATCCCTCCCAGCAGCCACTGCACGCGCTGCACAAAGCTTCCATCAGCAATCGCCTGACCTCCTGATCCGAGCGCGCTGATCGCGTCTGAGAAGAGCTTCACCTCACCCAGATTGCCGAGAAAACCGACCACCAGCATCGCCGTTAACCCCGCCCAGAAGGCAAGGTCAAAGACCTTCGCTCTTCCTTCTGTGGAATCCCTGCCGAAAATTGCTTTGGTAATGTTCCATGCCAGGCTGAAAACACCAACGGAAAGCATCCCGTACCACAGCGCCAGCAGGATGTTGTAGGCGGTTGCGGGTATGACGCCCAGCAGTTTCATCGGCAAGCCGATCACGACCTGCCCGTAATAGTAGTAATTAATGTACCCACCGGCATACCATGGGTCATACGCTGGAAATACCGTGCTTTTGATAACCGCGTTCAGGTAGGAGAAATCCATCGGTTTTTCCCCACCGCGCCAGGGATGCCACAGGTCGGGGTTCAGCCAGCGGATCAGCAGGAAGAAAGCAAACATCACGATCGTGACGACTTCTTCCACCACCAATTGCCTCCAGATGCGCTTAAGGTCCTTGATCAGGGCATGCCTAGTAAGCCAGCCTGTTACCAAGCCTGCCAGCGCGATCAATCCAACTACCGCCAATAGCAAGCTACGGCTTACCGCGATTCCTGCCGATCCCAAAACAAAGGCAAGGTACGCGAACAGCAGAAAACCGATGATCTTTGAAAACCCGTAACCTTTATCCTTCAATCCAGGCAACGCCAATCGCAGCAATGGGAAAACCAACAAGCCCAGCAATAGGGAAAATCCGTAAAAAGCCAGCACAGCCAAAGCCGGATAGCGATTCAGCAAACCATTTCTGTCAAAGATTTCCGACCAGGTGCCGTTTTCTTGCTGAATTTGCAGGTCCTGCTCAGAGAGCATCAGGGTCGGCTTACCGGACTTGTATTGGGAAGCTTGCCTGGGTGTGAGGTAAATCACCTGGCTGAGGTCCACCCCATCAAGGAACGCCGCCAGTTTTTCGGGATCAAAATCATCCGTCTTGCGGAAAATCATCACTTTGGGGTGGTCATAGACCGAAAAAGCCTCTTCCGCGAACTGGTCGTTGAATTCCCATTCTCCCAGGCTCGGGTAGGACGTGAACGTCTCCGCCAATTCGAAACCGAGCTGCCCCTCATACCTGCCTGGTTCTGCCAGGTTGTAACAGGTGACACTATCCATTTCTTCCGGGCAGCCCACCAGCGCCCGGTAGTAAGCCGTGCTGAGCGGATACCTTTCCGGCACGCGCGGAATGGTCCCCCACTGGCGGTTGGAGCTCATGAAAATATACTCACCCTGGCTCAGCATCTGGAAGAAGCGATCTCGTTTAGCCTGGTCATCCTGCGCGTACATATCCAGGTTCAGATCACCCCTGAAAATGCCCAGATTTGTATCGTAGGGGATATAGCCGTTCATCATGAGTGGCAAACCGTCATCCCAGGCAGTTTCATGGACCACGCCAATTGTATTGACCGCAATCTGCCCCGAACCAGTCACCATCTCCAGGGTCAGCTCAACCTCCTGCATGCGGCTCAAGATCAGTTTCTGCGGAAGATCAAACACCACCTCGCTGCCAAGCCCATACCCCATATCCAGAAAAGTCCCGCTGATTTCGGCACTGACCGTCTGTTGCGGGTCCTCGCCCATGCTGGAAAGCGTCAAGCGCAGGGTTTTGGCACCGGGATTTTGCGACGCGTCGACCAGTTGTGGGATCACTACCTGGCTGACCACGCCAGGTTTGGTCACCAATATCCGAATGTTGAAGGGATTTCCCAAGGTCACTTGCTGGCTGATCCTGGGCAGGTATTGCTTGTTGAGAGTGCCGTTTTCTCTTGCATAGGTGATCACCGGCACACCGCCAAGATAAGGCTGGCTGTTCTCGGTTGAATATCCCAGAACCAAAATATAAGTTTTGCCTTTTTCCAGCCTCACCCCTTGCTCAAAATAGAAATCGAGGCTGCTGAGCTGATTGCCACCGGCTGGCTGACTGGTAAGCACTGCGGGCAGGATCGAATTTCCTTCAATAGGCTCGCGAATATCGAGCGTGTACATGATCGGATCTATCGAGAGCATCAGGTCCTGCACCTCGGGGAACGTAACACTTTCTATCGTGCCATCCCGGTCCGCGACAATAGCGCTCAGATAACTTTGTCCCGGGAGCAAGGTGACCTGGTTGCGATATTGCCCTTGCTGCATAAAAACGCCATCATCGGTTTGCACCGTCAGGTTGACCGGACCGTCGATGTTTTCGTAGATCCATTCTGAAGCCGCGATCCGGGTTACTGGCCGTGTGTAAATCCGGCTGAAGGCATAAGCGTATGTAAGCGTTCCAGCTAAAACCACCACCGCGGATAGCACCCCGATTACCCGCAGGCTCTTGCTGGAGATTTTCAACTTTTTCCAGCAGAAATCACGAGACGCTGAAATGAGCTGCCAGAAACCCCAGGCGGCGATGATTGCCAGCAGAGGGTATATTGGCATCAGGTAGCGCATGGATTTCACCCATGCCAGTCCCTGCCAGGCAGCGTAGATCAACGTCCAAAGCAGGAGCGGCAGATTGTCCCAGTTTTTCTTTCGGACCACGTTCAAGCCCATGGCAGTTGCGCTCGCGATGGCCGCCATCCCGAAAGGTAACCCCACTCCCCATAATAAGAGGTTTTTAAACGAAAACCACAAGGGGCGCCTTGCCCACTGCAGCGCCGGCGGAAAATCCACTTCTCCGGTGCTCTGCGCCTGCAGAGACCGCATGCTCAGCCACCAGTTTTGGTTGATTGAGAAATTGAAAAAACCAGGACCATCAAAAGCGTAAGGCTGACAAATCCTGAAAACCACAAAACTCATCACGCCTGCAAGAACCATCTTTCCGATCATCGGAAGGAAAGTTTTTTCCCGATCTTCTTCAGCCAGCCTGAAATACCGCACCCCCTCCACCAACGGCAGCAGTAACGCCAGCGATATCGCGTTGATCTTCGATGCTGTTGCCAAGCCAAGCGCTGTCCCAAAAGCCAGGTAAGGCCAGATCGCGTACCAAATCCGTTTCGCCTTGCCCGTGTCTTCTGCAACCACCAAAGGCGGTCGTTTCAGGATGATCACAGCTGTCAACACTGTTAGCATGGCGAAGGTGTTGGTAAAGGAATCGACCGTCATGAAATGAGCGAGCTGGATGGGCAGCACCGCGAAGGCGTATAGCGCGGCTGCAAGCAGCCCCACCCGGCGGTTGAACAGTTTTTTGGCAATAAAGAAGGTTAGCAGGATGGTGATCGTATCCATCACCGCCGACATGGATCGACCCAGCAGCGTATTCAGGTCGTAGCCCACCTGCCCGGTCCATTCGCCAGCGTATCGCACCATGAAAACCGGCAGTGTGCCATACACAAAGAAGCCAAAGTCCTTGTTTCCTGGATTGAGCGGCGAGGAAGCAGTATCGAAGTACTCTCTGGCAGTCCAAACCGGCTCGATGGCATTGATCACCATCGAAAGGTAGCGCTCATCAGGATGCAAATGCCTTGATTCATCCCAGTTGTTGTTCATGCTTCGAAACGCCCAGCCAGCCAGGAGAATCGTCACCAAACAGACCACCACGAGAATGGACTTCCAGTCGATTTTGTTGGTTTCTTGAACCTTCTGTTTAGTTTCTACATTCATGCGATCATTGACCTACAATGAAAAGGATAAAGTTCTTGTCCGGATTTGTGCTCTGATACGTGCTGATCACGCCTTCCGGATAGACCGCCTGCAGCTCAGAGATGCTGGTTTTGTCCATCGGGTTGAGGAGGAACAATTTCGGCAGTGTCACGTTCAGCGTGTTGGCAATATCTGCTGCAGGCAGGCTCAGGTTTTGTTGGGGTCGCCCCATGCTGATCGCGACTGCGCGTGAATCAACCCAGTGTGGATAACTGATCATGTAGCTGAGCCCTTCCCTGCCAGAGGAATAAAACCGATTGATGACTTCAGCCATCTCGCTCGCGTTCCAGGCAGAATTCTTGTATTGGCTTGGATATTGTTTGAAAACCAGATCGTGATTGCTGACTACGATTGGTGCAAGCATCAGAACGCCAGCAATTACTACCACTACCAGAGACCTGTTTCGCAGTGCGCCAGTCACAATCCTAAAAAAATCTACAAAGCCGTATGCAGCAGCCAGCAAAACTGGAACAGCAGCCCCTACTGCGCGCGTCATGGATGGATTCTCAGAAGGGAATGCCAGGGCTAAGGCACTTGGCAGCAATAGTACCGGATAAAGCAGCAGAACTACCAGCAACTTCCAATCCTTGCTCGTTCGATATCTTTTTAGAAGGCTGACGATACCCACCAGGAAGAAGACCGCCGTCAGCCCATCCACTGCCCCCCGGTTGGCGATGCTGTCCACCCAGCTGCCCTGGTTGGTCCAGTTCGCAATCCCAAGCGCCTTCATGAAATTTGCCAGGAAGATCAAAACAGGATTGCCTGGATAAGCCACTTCGTATTCACCAACGCGCGCCAAAATGGGCGTAAAGTAGCTCCCAGGTTCCAGGCTGATCCCCCGCATGAGGGGCATCGCTGTAATAAGAGAGATTAATAGACCAATTCCAAGCAGACCGAGCGCCTGAACTGGCTTGACCGACTTATTCCCACTTTTCCAGCAAAAAATCACAACGACTGCAACGAGTAGGAAGATAAGGAAAATCTTGTTGCTCATCAAACCCAGTCCCGCCGCAAGCGCGGATAGCAAAAAAAATCGCCCATCCCGCTCATCCAGACCCTTTACCAGACCAAAAATCGCGCCTGCCATCAGCGGAACAACCAATCCTCCGCCGATCGCGGCTCTTTCCTGCAAGACCAGCCAGAAACTCACCCCTGCCAGCCCGGCAGCAACCAAACCCACCCTGCGGTTCGCAATCGTCTTGCCAAGACCAAAAACAAAGCCCATGCCAATCAATCCTGCCAGGGCATTTGCCAGGCGGATGCTTTCCATTTTGAGGGTTCTTCCTGAAAGCACGGTTACCATGTTCGCCCAGTAGTAATTGAGGGGCTCTGGAACCGTGTTGCGTGAAAACAGGATGGTGTTTCCCCCCTGCTTGATTTCGCTTAGAGTGTAAAATGTTTCGACCTGCGCGCTGATAATTTCTGGCGGCAATCCCGCCAGATCCTTCAGCCTGAAAGTCAAGCCAAGCACCGCCACAATCAGCACCAGGACAATAAACAGCCTGTCATTGCGCCAACCCATCCACAATTTCCAGTTCAGTTTTTGTTCACTTTGCTCAGGATCTCTCGCTGGCCAGAAGGCATATAAACCGCAGGCGATCGCCGTCAGCCAACTCAAGGTTGGCAGCCAGCCAAAACGGTTCTCGGTAAACAGCAAAAAGCACACCGCCGACATCGTCAATGTCGCCAATAGCCAGATCGGCTTCAATTGGAACTTGATGCCTTCGGATTCAACCGGGATGATGATTTCAGCTTTTGTGTTCTCTTTAGGAAATCCGAGCCACAAGCATCCCATTCCCGTAAAGATCGCCAGTAATCCAGCGATCGGGAACGACTGCCTGTCCAGTCCCAACAGGACCTGTCCGATGACGGTCAGAATCAATCCGATCCAAAAAACCGGTTTCACACCAACGGAGTTTTCAGAGATGCCACCCTGCTGGCTTACTTCCGCAGCTGGCTTTTCCCTGACTTTAAACTGAGCGTCGACCCAACTTCGCACGTATTCCAGTACGGTGAGGTCATCATCTTCTGGCAGGCTTTCAGTCGGATCCATGCTGATATTCTATTCCAATCCTGGTTCAGATGCCGCAACGCGACCTTTTACGATCAGGAATCCTTCGTCGCGACATAAAAAGTACAGCAACCATTTTCATCTAAAGGTGACTCGACCAAACGGCGGATGCGGTCAAAGTGAATAAAAGGATTATTTCTACTTTTGAACAAGACCCACTTACCAAACAACTTTTTCCACAGCAGATTTGGCAGGTTGGCAGCATGCCCGCGTTCCAATTGATGAAGGGCTATAATGGGGAAGTAATTCCAGTGCTTCACCTCGCCAAAACCGGCAATCCGCAGCCGTTCCACCCATACTTCCGGAACGTCCAGGTTTACATGCCGCGATACCCAGTTAAAAAAACGTGAGTAAGGGTCCGTAAGGAAACTCAAGCCTATCTTTCGTAGCACTTCCATGCCCCATAGTTCGGTTCTAAAGCGTTCATTTGGCACCGCAAAGATGAAATGCCCGCCCGGTATCAAGCATCGCCCGACCTCATTCAAGACCGCTTGCACGCCAGCGATGTGTTCCAGTACAGAGTTGCTGATCGCGGTCGGGAACTGACCACTCTCAAATGGCAATTCCTGCCCGTTAGCCAGAGCGAGTGAGCGATAGACCTTCCACGCTTCTGCTTCTTTGAGCGGAGCCAGCCAGGGGTCAATCCCGTCCACAATTTTCCCTTCCAGCATCGCCCAGGCAAAATGCCCATCCCCTGCGCCGATATCCAGGATTGGTTCCACAAGCAAGGCCTGTGGATATTGACTCTGCTCCACAGCCCGCAGCATGCCGCGAAAATAAGGCAAATGGAACAATTGCCGTTCGCAGATTTCATCCAATTGTTCTTTACGCAATTCGCTCATCAGCTAAACCAAAGACGCAAAAATTTCCTGGTAGCGTTCAGCTACCTTTTCCTGTTCGAACTGTTTCAAATAAGACCCAGGGATTAACCACGTTTCACTGCTTTCGTCCAAAACCGAGATGATCCCCTCAGCCAGAGCAGCCGCATCCCGCACCGGAACGATTCGCCCCAGCGCCGTCTGCAGCACTGGCTGCCTAACCCCCGGCAGGTCGGATGCCACCACGGGCGTTCCCTGGCTCATGGCTTCAATTTGTACGATTCCAAACGATTCCGTCGCGTTCAGGCTCGAGAAAACCAGCAGATCACAGGCAGCAAAAAAGCGCATAAAGTCTTCGTCTGTCAGGAACCCGAGAGACTTCCATTTCTCGCCAAAGGGTCGGATCATCGCCTCCACCTTCGCCAGATAAGCCTCCTCACCGATCACGCCCTTCCAACTGCCGGCATGCACCACGCGCGCTGTGGGATACTTTTCCCAAACCAGGGGCAGTGCCTGCGCAAGGTACTCGTAACCCTTTTCGCTGGCAACTCTTCCGGCTAGCCCGAGGACTTTGTCAGTCTCCGACAAGCCAAATTTCTCTCGAAAAGCCATTTTTTCATTCGCGGAAGATTCAAGAAACACAACCGGTGTGGGTACTTCAATTACTTTATCCAGGTAAGCATTCAATACCCTCGAATGCCTGGCATAATCAAGCGTGTTCTGCACGATCACCCCTGCTTGCTTTAGCGTTTGCTTGCCCAGCAGGTTCGTTCCCCAGCCTGCCAGCCGGCTAAACCAACCGCCGCTCATCACCAGGTCGCAGTGATACGTCACTACCAGAGGCTTCTTTAACTGCCTCGACAGGCGCGCAACCACAAAGGACTCGAACTGCGGCATGTGCAAGTTCACCACGTCTGCCCACGCGACCCATTTTCTCGCCTGGGCTCTCAAACCCGGCATTAGTACCCCCTTGGAAAGCTTCATCCCCACTTTCACGCGCACAATCTTTACGCCATCCAGGGTTTCCACACCAGGTAGGTTCTGGTCGTACTGCGAGGTGAGCACACACACTTCGTGCCCAAGCCCAACCAAGCCACGCGCGATCCGCAGAGCATATACCGAAAGACCCGAACTGTATGGATGGAAGTAGGTTGAGGTGATCAGAACCTTCATCAGAGTTTGCTGCTCCCTGCCTGCCTTCTTGTGCTTCGGACCAAAGTCCCCAGGTTTTCGCCCATCACGTAAATCCCGATCATGCCCACAAATACCGGGATGATGACCTGCACGGCGTGCACCACCAGCGCCATTGCCAGAGCGTCAGCCTTCCCGACCCCCACCAGCGAGTAAGCCGCGACTGCGCCAGCCTCAAACACGCCCAGACCTGCGGGCGCGGCAGGCAGCGCGTTTACAAAAGCGCTTGCGGGCGTGATCAACAACGGCCACCACCATTGGGAATGATCCAGAATCGCATCCTGTAAGATGGTAAATTCCACCATAGTCATTGCCCAGCTGATCGCTAACAGAATAAATGCCGTGAAAAACAGTTTGGGTTTGAGGAAGATCTGAAAACCAGTCAGCAACTTATTCAGTGCCGGCAGTATCCGGTCTTTTACCAGCTTCTTCGATCCAAAGCGGTTTTCAAGCCAAAAAATCAGGCTTTCTCTGCGTCTTGCGCTGACGAAAATGATCACGCTTCCAATCAACAATGCGATAGCAGTGATGAACACTACGCGCTTAAGGTTGCTTTCTCCGATCATAAGCGGCAAAGTTGCCAAAAAAAATAGCGAACCTATCATCAAGTCCATCATGCGCTCTGTCACAATCGCCGCAAACACTTCCGGGTAATTGTGCTTTCCTTTGCCGTGCCTCACCAGCAGTACTGCCCTGCCCACTTCCCCCAATCTGAGAGGCAAAAAACTGTTCAGCATATAACCCACATTCATAGCCCAGAATGCCGCGGAAAATGTGAACTCTTTGCCAAGGATCAGCCAGCAGACCAGCCCCCTGACTAACAAACCAACCGTAAAACAAGCAACGATCAAGACTATCGCCAGCGGTGTCAAGGATCTGACAGCTGCCAAAAATGCCTGCAGGTCTATCTGCCGCACCAGCAGCCAGATGGCCAGACCGCTGATAAGCAGCGGCACCGCCACCCGCACAAAATCGCCGGCGCGAAAGCCTTTACTCGCTTCTGTCATCAATTCTCCAGCCGCAAAATCGCCATGAAAGCTTCCTGGGGGATTTCGACACTCCCGACCATTTTCATGCGTTTTTTCCCCCGTTTTTGCTTCTCAAGCAGCTTTTTCTTGCGGGTAATATCGCCACCATAACACTTTGCCAACACGTCTTTCCGCAAGGCTTTCACGTTCGCGCGTGAAATCACCCGTCCTTCAGCATAAGCCTGGATCGGAATGGTAAACATTTGCTGCGGGATGATTTCTTTCAGCTTGCTTACCAGTGCCTGACCTTTATGGTACGCGTCCTGGCTGTGCACAATTGCTGTCAGTGCATCTACTGGCTCTTCGTTTAGCAGGATCTGCAGTTTCACCAGATCTCCGGCGCGATACTCCAGGAACTGGTAATCCATCGAGGCGTAGCCGCGGGTGTTCGACTTGAGCAGGTCAAAGAAGTCAATGATGATTTCTGACAGTGGAATCTCGAAGTTCAGCTGCACCCGATTGGCTGCAGGGTACTCCTGATCCACGTAGATCCCCCGCCGCTTGCGCACCATCTCCATGATCACGCCGTAGTACTCGGTAGGGCTAAAAACCTCCAACGACATCCAGGGCTCATAGATTTCCTTAATTTTTCCTTCGTCCGGCAGATCAGCTGGAGAATCGATCATGATCGTGCTTCCGTCTGTTAAGCCAACCTTGTATTCCACCGAAGGGGCAGTGAAAACTACGTCCAGGTAATACTCGCGCTCGATTCGTTCCTGGATAATTTCCATGTGGAAAAGTCCAAGGAAGCCGCACCTGAAGCCAAAATTCAGAGCTTCTGAAGATTCAGGTTCGTAAGTCAGTGAGGCATCGTTGAGCTGCAGCTTCTCAAGCGCTTCTTTCAGATCGGAATAATTCTCCCCATCCACCGGGTAAACCCCCGCAAAGACCATTGGCTTTGCCTTCCGGTAACCGGGCAGAGGCGCGTCTGCTGGCTTTGCAGCATTGGTGATGGTGTCACCAACCCGGCACTCCGACACGGTTTTCAACCCTGTCGCGATGTATCCAACGTCTCCAGCCGACAACTCAGCGATCGGAATCAGACTTGGTGAGAAGATACCAATCTCCACCGGAACGATTTTCGTACCGGTTGCCATCATCGCAATTTTGTCGTTTGCTGTCAGGCTGCCATCAAAAACCCTGACGTAAGCAATCACTCCTTTATAAGAGTCGTAGTGAGAATCGAAAATCAAGGCTCTTAAGGGCTTATCTTCGGACCGTAATGGTGCAGGAATTTTGGCTGCAACCGCTTCCAGCACCTCTTCAACACCCAACCCTGTCTTGGCGCTGATGGGAATGATCTCCTCATCTTCTACTTCAAGCAAAATCTTCAGGTCGCGCTTGACCCCCTCTACGTCTGCCGATTGCAGATCAACCTTATTGATGACCGGAATGATCACCAGGTTTGCATCCAGCGCCAGGTACAGATTGGCTAACGTTTGGGCTTCAATACCCTGCGTGGCATCGACGACCAATACCGCCCCTTCACAGGCATAGAGCGCGCGGCTGACCTCATAGTTGAAGTCTACATGCCCGGGTGTGTCGATCAGATTGAACTCATAATCCAGTCCATCTCTGGCGTCGTAGATCATTCGCACGGCCGATGCTTTGATGGTCACGCCCTTCTCGCGTTCCAGGTCCATTGAATCCAACACCTGCGCCGTCATGTCGCGATCTGCAATCGTGTTGGTCATTTGGAGCATCCTGTCCGCCAGGGTTGATTTTCCGTGATCCACGTGTGCGATAATGCAAAAATTTCGTATTCTTTCCATAAGCCTCTCAGTATAGCTTATTATACCTTCTAGCAGCCGCAGCCGCATTGCCTCAATATTAATGAGCCAGTCATAGAGACTGGTAAACTCCATTGCCCG
>DIVL01000022.1 GCA_002435825.1 Anaerolineaceae bacterium UBA6133 | reverse complement strand
TGCGAAAAATACTTGACAGTACCTTGCCGGGGATACTATGCACAGAAAAATAAAACAGGAGACAAGTCATGACAAACAAGCAAATGTGTGAATCGCCATCGTTCTACCGAATTCAGGTAAAAGGGACTCTGGATGAGAGCTGGTCTGATTGGTTTGACGGCTTCACCGTCACCCAGGAAGACGGCAAGACCCTCCTGGAAGGGCAGGTGATTGATCAAGCTGCTTTACTTGGCATCCTGGCCAAGATCAATGACCTGGGACTGGTGATCCTTACTGTCATGAGAATGTAACTGTAACAATGTAGCTGGTTCAAAAAGGAGTTTGAAATGTTAGTCACCAAGAAAATCAATATCTTCTCTTTCTTTTTCGGAAAGCCACACGCTGTAAGCAGTGTAAAAGCCCGCAGCGGATCAAAAGCTCAGAAGCTTGATGACACCAATTTGGACGAGTTGGACAAAAGGATCAGTATCACAAAGAGCGAAGATTTCTACAAAGCTCACTCAGCCAATATGATCAATCCTTTCAATCAACTGAACAGATAAGTCAAGCGCATCCAACCTGTAGAGCCTGGGAAGCAGCATGTAAAAGTGCTTCCCAGGCTCTTCTGATTTATAATTTTCGAAATAGAGATAACCCGGTTGGCACAAAACAAATCAATCGAGGAGTAAAGCAAGTTTACCAGGAGAATCGAGGTGCCTTGCCTTTCAAAGAACGAAAGCCTGTCTACAACCAAATTGGGAATCTCAAAAACCAGAATCGGAGCCAAAGAAATGATAAAAGTGGAACTCCTCTATTTTGATGGATGTCCTTCATGGAAAGAAGGTCTCAGGAATCTTGAGGAAGCCCTGGTATTAGAAAATATCAGGGCTGATATTGATTTAATTTTGATCGAAAGCAATGATGATGCCTCAAAAGAACAATTTCTTGGCTCACCATCCTTTAGAATTGATGATGCAGACCTATGGCCGGAAGAACGGGAATCCTATTCTCTTGGTTGCAGAATTTATTTAACCCAGGAAGGCTATAAAGGATTTCCTTCAGTGATGATGTTGCGAGAGAAAATCAGGGAGATTAAAGCCCGTAAACATCCGTCTGCTGGTATGTGAAGAGTTTTTTAAGATTATGCTGAGAAATTTCTGAGGAGACCATGCCTAACCATTTGACCGATTCCACTTCCCCATATCTGTTACAACATGCACAAAATCCAGTTGATTGGTACCCCTGGGGGCAAGAGTCGCTGGAAAAAGCGCGTATCGAAGATAAACCAATTTTTTTGAGCATTGGGTATTCGGCTTGTCATTGGTGCCATGTTATGGCTCACGAATCATTTGAGGATCCGGAAGTTGCAGCAATAATGAATCGCAACTTTATCAACATCAAAGTAGATCGAGAGGAACGTCCTGATCTGGATAGTATTTATATGTCAGCAGTTGTCGCATTGACCGGTCAAGGGGGATGGCCGATGTCGGTTTTTTTGACCCCAGCGCTTGTTCCTTTTTATGGGGGCACCTACTTCCCCCCTCAATCCAGATACGGTATGCCTGCATTCAAAGATGTATTGAATACCCTGGCATCAATGTGGCAGGAAGATAGAGGGCAGATTACACAAGCCAGCGAAAAGATAATGTCTTTATTGTCCAAAAATGCATACAGCGCTGGCAGTACTGGTGTTTTTACTGAAGAACTGTTGTCAAAAGCAGGTGGTAAGTTGTTTGCGACCTATGATTGGGCGCATGGGGGGTGGGGCAGTGCGCCTAAATTTCCGCAGCCCATGGCACTTGATTTTCTGTTACGCCGCTATGTATCGGGAGATGCGGGTGCGTTGAAAGTGGTTGTTCACGCTTTGAAAGCAATGGCGCAAGGGGGAATGTATGATGTTATTGGTGGAGGATTCTCCAGATACTCTACAGATAATGACTGGCTTGTTCCTCATTTTGAAAAAATGCTCTATGATAACGCACAGTTAGCCCAGGTTTATCTGCATGCCTGGCAAATTAGCAAAGAACCCATTTTCCGTAAGGTGGTTGAGCAAACCCTTGATTTTGTGAAAAACGAAATGCTTGACCAACAGGGAGGATTTTACTCCAGCCTGGATGCGGACTCGGAGGGGGTAGAGGGGAAATTTTATGTTTGGACACTTGATGAAATCAGAAAAGTAATTAACGAGAAGGATGATCTCCTTGAGACTGCTTATGGAATAAAACCTTCAGGAAATTGGGAAGGCAAAACAATTTTAAGACGAGCTGTCAGTGATTCGGACCTGGCAATCCAGTTTCAGATGAGTATTGCGGATGTTCAAAGTAGACTTGTTGAACGCCAAGCCCAACTACTTGCCGAGAGAAATCGCCGTATCCGGCCAGGAACAGATGATAAGGTACTTACTTTCTGGAATGGATTAATGCTCTCGACATTTGCAGAAGCCGCACGAGTTTTAGACAACGAAGAATACTTACATATTGCTCAAACGAACGCCAACTTTATACTCACATCATTAAGGGTGGAAGGTAAACTTCGCAGAGCCTGGAGAAATGGGCGCGTAAGCAATGAAGTGTTCCTGGAAGATTACGCTGCACTGATATTGGGGTTGATCGAACTTTACCAGACAGATTTCGATAATCACTGGTACGCCGAAGCTTGCAAATTAACCGAAGAGATGATTAATCAGTTTAACAACCCAACAGGCGGTTTCTTCGATTCACCCAGTGAAGCGGACATTGTACTCAGGCGTCCGCAAGAACTCCAAGACAATGCAACCCCATCTGGAAATGCTCTTGCTGCTGAAGCGCTGCTCAAAATGGCAGCCTTCTCAGAAAATGATGACTGGCATCAGCGTGCAGAAAAAGCGTTAGGTCTTGTAGCAGACTTTTCACGTGATTATCCAACAGCATTCAGCCGCTGGCTTGCTGTTGCAGATTTCAACATAAATCAAACGATCCAAATCGCTATCATTGGGGACTCGTTAAATGGAGACACCAGAGCATTTCTTGATGAGATCAACAAAGATTTCCGGCCACATAAAGTCGTGGCTGCGTCAATGTTTCCTGTACAAAAAGGCTCTCCAACATTATTGTCAGATCGTCCGATGATTAATGGTAAAACGACCGTTTATGTTTGCGAAGGATTTGTATGCAAGCAACCAGTAACCACACTTGAGGATATTATCAAATTATTCAATTGAGTATTGTTTATTACTGGAAAAGTGTAGTGGCAACATCGAACACTATCAAAACAAGATGGGGTCGATGATAAAAGTGTAGGGTGTTTACTGGATCACGCATAAGTGGCAGTAAGAATGAAATAGACATTTGTTTGTCAATCAGCGGATTCGGTGATTATTACTTCCGTAGTGAACCAAGAAAATGAAAGCCAGAGTAGGCCAGGCTCTGATATTTTTCGGGTTCATTCAGGGGATATGATTCCTCTGGGGGAATTCGCCAGTGCCCACGAAGTGAAATAAACTACCTAAAGTAAAAACCACCATCTCTGGTGGTTTTTAGTAGCGGGGAGCCGATTCGAACGACTGACCTCCGGGTTATGAGCCCGACGAGCTACCACTGCTCTACCCCGCATCGGAATAATTAGTTTATAACATTTTACCCCTTTTGTCAAATCCAATTTCCTTCCAAGGTTTGTCAAAGGTGTGGTTGCCGGCTAAACCTTGTGCTGGTTTACAATTACGCCCATAAGAGAGGTGCTTATGGACCAAAACAAAAAACACATTGTCTACTTCAGCCACGGCGGTGGACCGCTGCCCTTGCTTGGCGACCCGGGGCACAAGGCCATGATCGATTTCATGCGCGCACTGCCGGAACAAATCTCCCGCCCCGATTTGATCCTCGTAATCAGCGCGCACTGGGAAGAAACCATGCCCACCCTGCTCGGCTCGCCCAACCCCCCGATGTTCTACGACTATTACGGCTTTCCGCCAGAAACCTACGAGGTAACCTATCCCGCGCCAGGTGCGCCTGAAGCAGCCAAAAAAATTACCGAGATGCTCATGGCTGCCGGCATACCCTCGCGGATCGACCCAACCCGCGGCTACGACCACGGTCATTTCATCCCACTGCTGATGATGTACCCCGAGGCGGACATCCCCACCCTGCAGCTTTCGCTGATCCGCGGCTTGGATCCGGAACGTCATTTGTCACTTGGTGAGGCATTACGCCCGCTCCTTGAGGAAAACGTCCTCATCATTGGCTCTGGTTTCTCGTTCCACAACATGTCTGCTTTCTCCTGGAGCCCCTCCTCGAAGCCAGACCCTGCCAACGATGCTTTTCAGGACTGGTTGATCGAAGCCAATACAGCACCCAATTATGCTGACACGCGCCGAGCCTTGCTCAACTGGACCCAAGCCCCACATGCCCGCTACTGCCATCCCCGAGAGGAGCATTTGCTGCCTTTGCTGGTCTGTGCCGGCCTGGCGCAAGCCCCAGCCCAGGTGCTCTTTGATGACTTCATTCTCGGCAAGCGCGGATTGGCATTCGGCTGGTAAATCGAGTTCACAAAAAAGACACCAACTATAGTATCAGGTTGGCGTCTTTTTCAATAGCGCAATTCTACAGGCTGATGACTTTTTCGGCTGCTTGCAGCGCGGCCAGGATCCCGGGCATGCCGCCGACTTTTCCGACTCTGACCTTGTCCGTCAGTCCAAAGTACTCCAGGCAAGTGGAGCAGACTATCAGCTCCACGCCCGCCGCTTCCAGCAGCTTCAGCCACTGCAGCACCAGCGAGCCTTCGCACACCAGCTTCACGCCATTTGCATAGAAAACAATCTGCGCGGGCTTTTCCTCTGACTGGGCTGCCAGGCTCAGGTACTTTACCGCCAGGGTCTGCTGCAAGCTCTCCGGAGCATCGCCCAAACCGTTTCGATTGAACACTAATACGGTTTTCATCTAATCTCCTGCTGGCTGCGCAGGACCGCGCCAAAGGTGTTTTTGGTTTGTTTAACAATCCGGTTGCGGATGTTCAGGGCATCTTTATCGTTCAGGGTGCGGTCAAAGGCCTGGTAGGTCAGCTGGTAAGCCAGGCTTTTCTTGCCGTCGCCCAACCGGGCATCGCGGTAAACGTCAAACAGCTTGACATCTACCAGCAATTTTCCGCCTGCCTGCCAGATCAAGGCTTCCAGGTCTTCTGCTGGCACGCTCTCATCCACGATCAGGGCAATATCCTCCACCATCGCCGGGTAGCTCGAGATTGCTTTATTGGTGAAGACCGCGTTGCTCAAGCGGACCAAGGCTTCGCCATCAAACTCCGCCACCAGCACCGCATCCTGCCCGAAGGCGTAGTTTTTCTTTACCTGCGGATGCAGTTCGCCCATGACGCCCAGAACTTCCTCTCCCACTCTCACTTCAGCACACTTGCCAGGATGAAAACTGGGGTGCCCGGTTGCCTGGAACTTGACCCCCTCCAGGTGCAGACCGTCCAGAAGACCTTCAACCACGCCCTTCAAATCAAAGAAGTCCATCGCCTTGCTCTGGGGTCGATCCCAACTCGCCACATCCCAGGCACCCGTCAATCCTATGCTCAGACGCAGCGCTTCATGGGGCAAAACTTCGTCTGCCACAGGTAAAAAGACCGGTCCCAACTCAAAAAGAGCCAACCCTGGCCTGAATTTCGCGTTGTACTCCAGCAACTCGAGCATGGTTGCCATGGCGCTGCGGCGCATGGCGGTGCGTTCGGGTGTGATCGGGTTCTTAAGGCGCACGTAAGCCAGCGCTTCTGGCGCCTTCCTGCCGATGAACAGGCGTGCTTCGCGTTCGGGTGAGGTCTGGCGGTAAGCCAGGGTGTCCTGCAGACCAATCGAGACCATGATATCCCGGATGCGTTCCTCCGCTTCCAGACCAGGATTGCCAATCTGGGGCGGGAGCTCGTCGCTCAGGCGTTTCGGCGCGATGCGCTCATAGCCGTAGACGCGCGAAATCTCTTCAACCAGGTTTCTCTGCCCGATGATCCCGGTTTCGATGTCCGTGCGGGTTGCCGGACTCTTTGCCACCATTTCACTGCCCTCAATCAAGCAGGTGAACCCCAGTCGTTCAAGGATTTGGGTGGATTCTTCCAGCGAGATCTCCTGCCCGAGCACATCTGCGATGTCTTGTGCCGATATGCGATTAACGGTATCTTCATAAGGCTTGCCGTATTCATCCAGCACGCCCTGCACCACCTCTCCTCCACCCCACTCCCGCACGCGCTTCAAGCACAATCCCAGCGCGGTTTCAGCCAGCGCTGGATGCACATCGCGGCTAAAGCGGTAAGCCGCTTCGCTGTTGATGTGGGTTTTGCTGAGGGTTTTGCGCAGGTTGATGAAGTTCCAGTTCGCCGACTCGACCAGCGGGCTGCGCGTCCCCGCATGGACGCCAGTTTCGCCGCCGCCCATGACACCCGCGATGGAAAGCGGTCCAACGGTGTCGGTCACCAGTTCTATTTGCGGGTCAAGCTGCGGCTCAGATCCATCCAGCAGGGTAATCTTCTCGCCCGCGTAAGCCGTGCGGGTGATGATGGTCGGCTTGCCGCCAGACCGCTCGCGTAGCAGGTCATAATCGAAGGCGTGCAGGGGCTGACCGATCTCGAGCATGGTATAGTTGGTGGCATCCACCAGGGCATCAATCGGGCGCATACCTGCCAGCGAAAGCCGCCGCTGCACCCAATAGGGGCTTTTGCGGGCATGCGTGCCCTCCACCATTCCCAGCATAAAGCGCGGGTTAAGCTCGGCGTCGCGTACTTCCAGGCCGACCTTCTCCGCGATCGCCCCACCCTTCTCCATGGCAACCCCCTCAGGTAAGCACAGTGGTCTTCCCGTAACTGCCGAAAGTTCCCGGGCAATACCCAGGATGGACGCATCTCTTGCCATATTCGGCAGGATTGCCACCTCGTAGACCACATCCCCCATGTAATTCACCAGCGGCATGCCCACCGGCGCGTCCGCGTCCAGTTCGATAATGCCCTCATGTTCTTCTGAGATACCCAGCTCTTTTTCTGAGCAGATCATCGAGCGCGAGTCAATGCCGCGGATGGTCGTCTTTTTGAGTTTTGTCATGACTTGCCCGGGTTGATGCCCGTCATAAAGGGTTGACCCTTCCCGGGCATAGGCGACCTTGAGCGGTTTTTCCAACCTGCCCTTGCCGAGGTAGGGGAACAAATTTGGCGCGCCTGTCAGAACGGTCGTGATACCCGTGCCGTCATTCAACTCGCAGAGCGTCAGACGGTCAGCGTTGGGGTGCTGGTTCACCTCCACCACCTCTGCGACCACGAATTTCTCTTTATCCCAGGACAATCCAAAATATTTATTCTTCAGTTTGCCTTCAGGCTTCTCCACGCCCACCAACTGCACACTTTCTACTTCCAGACCGACATTGGTCAGGAGGTTGGCAAGCTCTTCAATGCCAACTCCGTCGAGGTCGATGTAATCTTTGAGCCAACTTAAGGGTGCTTTCATCTCATCTCCTCTTAGAACTGTTCCAGAAAGCGGATGTCGTTATTGCGGAAGTGGCGAATATCATCAATGTGATAGCGCATCAAGGTTGAGCGGTCGATGCCCATGCCAGCAGCAAAACCGGAATAGACCGCTGGGTCATATCCGCCATACCTGAGCACGGTTGGATGCACCATGCCGCAGCCAAGGATCTCCAGCCAGCCGGTGCCCTTGCACACGCCGCAGCCTTCCCCGCCGCAGACAAAGCACTGCACGTCCATTTCGGCGCTGGGCTCCGTGAAGGGGAAGAAGGACGGTCGCAGACGCGTGCGCGCGTTTTCGCCGAAGGTTCTGCGGGCAAAGTCGTTCAGCGTGCCGCGCATATCGGCAAAGGTAATGCCCTTGCCCACCACCAGCAGCTCCACCTGGATGAATTCAATTTCCGAGCGAGCCGTCAGCTGCTCATACCGCATGGTCGTGCCTGGCAGGATGACGCGGATATTCTCCGGTACTCTTTCGCGCATCACCCGCACCTGACCCGGGGAGGTATGCGTACGCAGGACCACACCCTCCTTCTCGGTATAGAAGGTGTCCCACATATCACGTGCCGGATGATAAGGCGGAATATTCAGGAAAGTGAAGTTATAGTCATCGGTTTCCACTTCCGGCGAGCGGTAAATCTGGAATCCCATATCGCCAAAGATCTGGTAGATCTGCCGCAGGGTCAGATGCAGCGGGTGGATCCTCCCACGGCGCGGCGTACGCCCGGGTAGGGTCACATCCAGGGTTTCTTTGGTAAAAGTTTCCTGTTGGCTGGCAGTTTTGATGCCTTCCTCTTTTTCTGCCAGGGCTGCCTCCAGCCCCACCTTCACCTGGTTCACGGCCTTGCCAATCACCGGGCGCTCTTCTTTGGCAAGCTTTCCCATCGAGCCGTAAGTTTGCATCACCAGCGAGCTCTTTCCAAGGAACTCCTGTTTCCAGGCTTCCAGCGATTCGACCTTGGCAACAGTCTGAAGCGCTTCAATCCCACGCGCCAGCTCTGCCTGTAACTTTCCTTCAATTTCCAACATTCTTCACCTCATCAATTTGTCATTCGGACAAAAAAAGCCCGTCCAGATAAAGGGACGGGCAAAAAAGCCGTGGTACCACCCTTCTTGGCTGGCAGAGCCAACCCTCTCAGGTCGTTCTGTAACGGGAACTCCCGGCGCGGACTACTTGCATAAACGTTTCACCCGCTCGACTCCTGAGGGAACTTCAACTTTTGCATACCTGGCGCCGCTCTCAGTCTCGACCGCGCCTCCCTGTTGGGGCTCTAAAGCCTACTTTCCTCAATCACCATCTTTCGCCCTATTATAGAAGTTTTCAAAGGCATGGTCAAGGGCACAGCCAATTGCATGTGTGACACTCTTAGCTAAAAAAGAGACAGGAGAAACGAAGTCCAAGAGTTTCATAGGAATGCGGTTAGAGCAATAATTATGACATTTGAGTTGGGTTTTAAAGTCCTTGAAGGAATAGAAGACAGCTGGGCTGTAAAAGCGTTTATGATTTTCCCTGTGGTTCCTTTCGACCTTGCCGTTGTTTCTGGGGATGTATGCGATAAAGGAGTACAGGCAGCTTTGATTTTTAATTTCGAGCAGCCATTGAACAGGTATTGTGCTACGTTGCTTTCAAAATAAGGTTTCGTATTTGTTGTCGAAGTCTATTAGCAATCTTACAGTAGAATATCATCATCTAAAAGAAGGAGCCGGTAACTGTGAGCAATCCCACTGTTATCGGCTCTGTATCTTTGTGCCTGGCTCTTTGATAACTACAGTATTCAATTATTTGACATTCACCAAAGTTTCTTGCTTGAACATCGGTCAAAATAAAAGAAATTTTGTTAGTGTTGGTTTTGCCGTATTCGTATTCGGGTTTTGTTCTTACAAACAGGGCAAAGTATCCAATCCGAATTCTTCATGTGGTCTAGTTCCTCATCCATAAACCGCTCTCCTTAATATAGGTTCTAAGCATTATCACCGCTCATTTTATGATGAAAAACGATAATTGCAAGTATAAAAATAACCACCGTATAACCCAATACAATTATCAAATGCGGTAGCATTTCGTCAAAATTACCGCCCAAGACTGCTCGGATTGTTTGCACACTATGATAAAACGGTAAAATTTCAGCCGCTTTTTTGAAAGCGCCACCAATTAAGTCAATCGGAATAAATACCCCGGACAACCATGCAGCAACATTCGTCAACAAGGCCCCACAAATGCCGCTTACCGCCTTTTCGTTCAGCAAACTGCCAAATAATAAGCCGAATCCTACAAATAAAAGCGAGGTCAGAGTTGTCACAACGATAGCAAGCAGGAGATTGGCGTTAAGTTCAAGCCCAACAATACAGGACGCAAGCAAAGTTATTGTGGCTTGCGCAA
Organism: Anaerolineaceae bacterium UBA6133; assembly: GCA_002435825.1. Classification (GTDB taxonomy): domain Bacteria; phylum Chloroflexota; class Anaerolineae; order Anaerolineales; family Anaerolineaceae; genus Mesolinea. Next base: position 20,270 of record DIVL01000022.1, on the reverse strand, counting down.
ACGCCATAACGAGCATTGGCAAAGTGTAGCCTAATATAAAATCCAAAGAGGTCATGGGTGAAGCAAACAAGCGCATTAAGAAAGATGAAGTCCGGTCTTTAGACAACAGCAAACCCGCAAACAATGCCATGAACGCGGTTCCGAACATTGCTAAACCGGGCGCAAGGTTTTCAATCGAGAACATCGTATTATGTGCTTCGGGAGGAATACTGGCATTGATGATGGACAGCAGCACCAGCAGAATTAGCGGAAATCCCAATCCGAAAAAGAGATTGATAGGGTCACGCAAAACCTCTTTCGCATTGCGTTTTGCAAACAAAAAAATTCTCATGCTGCGCCTCCTGAGAGGATAACAAAAGCATCCTCCAACTTACTTGTGCCGGTCTGCTTCGTCAATTCCGCTACCGTTCCAACAGCCGTCAATTTGCCGTTTGCCATTATTCCAACACGATCGGACAACGCTTCCACTTCTTCCAAATAATGTGTAGTAAGAATGATAGTAACCTTTCCTTTTAGAGCCTCAATGGATGCCCACAATTCGCGGCGGGCAAGAACGTCTAGCCCTAAAGTGGGTTCATCAAGGAATAAAATTTGTGGATTAGAAATCAAAGCCATTGCAATAGAGAGCCGTCTCTGCATCCCGCCCGACAATTGTTTTGCTTTTTTCTTCTGAACACGGTCAAGCCCAAATTGTGACACCATTTCGTCAGCGCTTTTCGTTGCTCTTTTGCTATCCTGACCGTATATTCCCGCTATGAGTTCCAAGTTTTCAGTTACTGATAAATTGGCGGCCACGGCTGTTTCCTGCGGTGAGATATTAATTTTCCCTTTGACAGCCTGCGGGTGTTCTTTCACGCTATCGCCAAGCAACACCGCATTGCCGCCGGTTGGCTTAATCAAGCAGGACAACATTTTGATAGTTGTGGTTTTTCCCGCACCGTTGACACCTAAAAGAGAGAACAATTCGCCTTGCCCAATCGTCAAATTCAAATTGTCTACCGCCGTAAGCCCATCGTATTTTTTAGACAGGTTCGTAATTGTGATAGCATTCATTCTTCGTCCTCCCTCTCCGGCGCAGTACCATCAAAAAGCGTGGCTATAAGTTTTGTAAACGCATCTTTGGGCGGTATCGCTATGCCTTGTTTTTCGTCGCCCAAAACAATCAGCGTGTCGCCGGGATTGATGTCAAATATATCGCGGGCTTCTTTGGGGATAACAATTTGCCCCTTTTCACCCACCTTGACCGTCCATGCATATTGGCCTTGAGGTTTTTCCATTTTAAATTCTCCGTTCGAAAAGTATGACAAGTTTAACTTGTAAAATAAGTATACTAAGTTGAACTAATTTTGTCAAGTGCATTTTAATACCTTTCTGCCCTTCGCATGCCTTGAGCGCACTCTGGATAAAAAAACCGGGCTTTCACCCGGCTTTATACTCTGCAATAACTTTACATCGCGGCTTTGACAAGCGCAATAAAAGACTCAGCTTTCAGGCTCGCTCCGCCAATCAAGCCGCCGTCGATATCGGATTGACCAAACAGCTCTGCGGCGTTGCCGGGATTCACCGAGCCGCCGTAAAGAATGCGCATGCCGTCTCCGATTTCCTCGCCAAACATCTCGCGCAGGATCGGGCGGATCACATCCTTGTGCACAGCGTTCGCGCCTTCAGGGGTGGCTGCCAAACCGGTGCCTATCGCCCAGACGGGCTCATAGGCGATCACCACTTGCTCCGCCTGCTCCTGGTTTAGCCCTTCCAGGCCTGCCCGCACCTGACGGCTAACCACCTCGGCGGTAATGCCACTCTGGTTTTCCTCCAAAGTCTCGCCCACGCATACAATCGGTTTCAGCCCGTGTGCCAATGCCGACAAAACTTTCTTGTTAACAGATTCATCCGTCTCGCCAAACATGGCGCGCCGCTCTGAGTGCCCCAAAATGACATACTCGCACAGCTCTTTCAGCATGGTCGGGGAAATTTCCCCGGTAAAAGCGCCCGAGTCTGCCCAGTGGATGTTCTGCGCGCCAAGCTTGATGGTCGATTCGTCCACCTCGCGTTTGGCGACGCCCAGCCCGACAAAGGGCGGGCAAACCACAATTTCCACATCCTCAACTGCGTGTAAAACAGGATACATCTCACGGATCAGATCGCGGGTCTCATACAAGCCCTTGTTCATCTTCCAATTTCCGGCAACCATTGGTTTTCTCATTGTTCCTTACCATCCTTTGCTGTTAGTTACTTCCTATTTTATCATCAAGCCGTTGTGATTCTAACCATTATTCCGAACAAAAAAGCAGGGTTGGATAAGTGGGCGTTAATGAGAATAAAGACATCATTCGGTGGGTAGGCTATAAAGAGACTTGGATTAGTGAAAGTAACGTGACGCCTACCCACCCTACGAATCATTGCCTGTAGCGTAGAAATCTTTTCGTAGGCCGGATTGCGCAGTTCAATCCGGCTCCATCAACACAAACCAAAGCCGGCTTCAACCCTGGAGGAAAGAACCCCGGGGCAGGCCGAGGAAGCCGGCCTACAAAAAACTATCATCAAGCTGTTCGGAATTTGACCATTCATCCACAAAAAAAGGCTGACCGAATTATCCAGTCAGCCTTAACCTGCAACTTACGCGAATTACTTGGTGCGGTAGATCATTGGATTGAGCCACAATCCGCGATTATCCTGGGATGTGCCTTCGTTCCATACAACCAGCGAGAACTGCACGTTCTGACCAGCAAGCGAGGAAAGGTCGATCTCCACCGGGTTCCACAATTGGTCGTAGATCTCATACCATTCGCCCAATTCAACGAAACTGCCATCTCCGACGCGATAGTAAAGCTCAAACTTCAGGCTGCACTTGGGGCTGTTTGCCTCGCACTGAATTGTCGCGCGGAATTGATCGCCATCCTTCACCGTGAAGGCGGGATAAATACCCTGGATGTAGCCATCGCCCGCATCATTCGGTCGCGTGATCAGACCAATTTCGTTTTCCAGACCGCCATCCTCGCGACGGGGTTTATCCTTGGTCAGAACATAGCCTTTACTGATATCCGTTTCTTTGCCTGGGCAGCCTAATGGATTGGTTTTGCTGGTAGACCAGCGTGCGTCACAGGCATTATCGGCAAAGTTGTATACCATGCCCTTGCCGTCAACCACCTGGATCTTCACCCAGAAAGAACCTTTGCTGTCAGGACCAGTGCCAAAGCGCACACCGTTAGGGTTGACCATCTGGAAGTTTGCCTGGTAGGAGCCAACAGTCGCCGGGGCAGTCATATTGATCGAAATGTCCACAGTCTCACCCGACTTCACTTCTTTTGTCAGGTCCCAGACCTTACCAGAGGTCATCTGCGTGCCATCCACAAAAGCGACATCAAAGCGGGTATCCCAGGTGCAGGAACCGCTGTTGCGAATGCGCCAGGTTTTTGTGAAGGTATTCCCAGCAACAATTTTTGTTCCATCCGGGATGGTAATATCCTGGACAAACTTCACCTGGTAGCACGGAATAGGCGTAGCTGTTGGTGGGATTCGTGTAGGTGTAGGCGGAATCGCAGTGGGGGCAGGTTGGGTAGCCGTGGGTGGGATTTGTGTTGCGGTTGCCGTAGGCGCCTCTGTAGTTGGAGTCGATTCCACCGGTACCTGATTAATGTTGGTGGGATTGAGTGTCGGGGTGTTCTCAATCATTGGCGGCGTTGCCGATAATTGAGCTACGACCGTTTGGAAATATTGCTGCGTGGCTTGTGCCTGCAGGGTTTGCATCGCTTGTTCAATAGGATCTCCCGTGGGAGTAGGTGAGCCGGAATTACCACATGCTGCTAAAACTATACTCAATGCCAGCATAATTAAACCGGAAAACATCCAAAGTGGATTTCTAGAGATTTTGCTTTTCATTTTCTAACTCCTTATTAGCCAGAAATACCTCATTGCATAGACGTTTATCAAGTTTAGAAAGTTCCACAAAATAGCACAACCGCCCCGAAGGGCGGCTGTGTCTTGCTTATTCGTTCGAAACGATCAATTGGATGCCAAGCCCCCACTGCTGCCCTGGTCCATAGCCTATGCGCGCACCGTCTGGAGCCATAATCATCCAGTAGCTGTAGTAGGTGCCCTCAGTCATCGGCGCGACCATATCATAAATCGTGAGGTCAATCGTCTCTCCCGGCAACACATCTTTAGGGATGTCACCACGTTTGTTGGTGCCAAATGCTTCCCCACCCGCCAAAACCAGGTCATAATCCCTGGTCCACGTGCAGGTACCGGTATTCTTTACGGTCCAGGTCTTTGAAAATTTGGTTCCTGGTTTCATAACCGTACCAGGGGGATAATTGACATCACCCAAGAAATCGAACTGGAAACATTTCGCGCCCGCTTCTTCAGTAGGGGCTGCTGCTGTTGGCTGAGTGGCGCCATCAGTCGGGTCAGCAGTCGTTTGCGCGGTTGGGACTACCACCACCTGCGTCGGGCAGACTGGACAAGCAGGCTGAGGGGTCCAGGTGGGTTGTTTGCTCATTTCGGTTACTAATGCCACCAGGGTCTCCACAGAGTTCTGGGTCGCCTTGGATTGCTGCGTAGCTGCAACCTGCTGCGCGATCTCCGCCTCTGAAGGAGTGGGAGGAAGAGAAGGGGCACAAGCAGCCAGCGCAAGGCTCAGGCTCAAAAGCCCCGGGATAATCCATTTCATTTTATTTAGCTTTCTCATATCTTTCTCCATCGATAACTTTACAGCCTAAACTAAAGCCGCTGAATCGGTATGCTTTTTTGCGATTCTATCACTAATCCCAAAAAAGAATGGCTGCAGCACCTATAAGCATAACAAAAAAAGCCGCGATTTGCAGTCGCGGCTCAAATTTTAGTCGAATTTACTTGTTTGAAAGGATGGCAAGCCCAGGCAGTTCGATGCCTTCCAGCATTTCCAAAGACGCGCCGCCACCCGTTGAGATGTGCGTGATCTGATCACTCAGACCGGACTGATTGATGGCAGAAACGGAATCCCCACCGCCAATGATGCTTACAGCATTGCTTTCAGCCACTTTATGGGCTACCGCGAACGTGCCCGCGGCAAAGCGTGGGAACTCGAACACGCCCATCGGTCCATTCCAGACGATTGTGCCTGCGCTGGCAATTTCCGCTGCAAAAGCTTCCACGGTCTTTGGACCAATATCCAGGATCCTCCAGCCGGCTGGCACATCGCCCACTGGCAGGGTTTCCAGTGTTGCTTCCGCGTCAAACGCGTCGCCGAGCACCATATCCACTGGCAAAACCAATTTTCCTTCGGATTTCTCAAGCAGTACTTTGGCAGTGTCGAGCACGTCAGCTTCTACAAGCGAATCTGCCATTTCATAACCGAGCGCTTTCAGGAAGGTGTTCGCCATACCGCCGCCGATCAGGATCTTGTCAGCTTTCTTGAGCAGGTTCTCGATCACGCCGATCTTGTCGGAAATCTTGGCGCCGCCCAGGATGGCTACAAAGGGTCGCTCAGGGTTGGCAATCGCGTCACCCAGGTATTTGATTTCCTTTTCCATCAGGAAGCCAGCCGCTGAAGGCAGCAGCTCCGCCGCGCCGTACGTTGAGGCATGCGCGCGATGCGCTGTGCCAAACGCGTCATTCACGTAAAGATCCGCCAGCGATGCCAGATCGGCTGCCATTTGCGGATCGTTCTTTTCTTCCCCGGCGTAGAAGCGCGTGTTCTCAAGCAACAGAACTTCGCCCGGTTTCAAAGCCTCGGCAGCCGCTTTGGCAACCTCTCCGCGGCAGTCTTCCGCAAACTTCACTGGCGCATCAATCAGAGTAGCCAGGTGATCCGCTACTGGTTTCAGCGAATAATCCAAATTGGCCTGACCCTTGGGACGTCCCAGGTGAGACATCAAAATAACTGCTGCTCCATGTTCGAGCAAATAATTTATCGTGGGCAAGGCTGAAGTGATTCGGGTATCATCTTTGATTTTGCCTTCTTTAATCGGCACATTAAAATCCACCCGTACTAAAACTTTCTTCCCTGCCACATCCAGATCGGTCACTATTTTCTTTTCAGACATTTTTCTCCTTCTATGAAAAATGCGCATCACTGTTCTCTTAAAACAATGCTGCGCATCCATTTATTCAGTAAACCTTGAGGTTTAGAGTTTCTCTGCAACCATCTTGCCCAGGTCGACAGTGCGGCAGCTATAGCCCCATTCGTTGTCGTACCAGGTCACAACTTTCACCATGTTACCATTCATGACCATGTTCTTATCAAGGTCAACAATGGAAGAGCGATCGTCGCCCTTGAAGTCGCTCGAAACCAGCTGCTGATCGTAAGCACCGGTGGTCACACCCAGGATGCCTTTCATCGCGCCTTGGGAAGCCTCGGTGAAAGCGGCATTCAGTTCTTCCTTGGTGGTTGGTTTTTCAACCAGGGCAACAAAGTCAACAATCGAAACGGTTGGGGTCGGAACGCGCAAAGCGTAACCGTCAAACTTACCCTTGAGCTCGGGGATAACAAGGGCGACAGCCTTGGCAGCGCCAGTCGTGGTGGGGATGATGTTCAGACAGGCGGCGCGAGAGCGGCGTATTTCCTTCTTGTGCCCCTGATCCAGGATGACCTGGTCATTGGTGTAAGAGTGGATTGTGGTCATAACGCCACCGATGATGCCAAAACGGTCATTCACGATCTTGGCGGCAGGCGCGAGACAGTTGGTGGTGCAGGAAGCATTCGAAATGATGTGGTGCTTTTCATTGTCGTATTGATCTTCGTTAACGCCCAGGACGATTGTCAGATCTTCGCCCTTTGCAGGTGCGGAGATGATGACTTTCTTCGCTCCAGCGCGCTCGATGTGCGCATCCGCGCCAATCTTGCCACCTTCACTCTTGGCAGTGGTGAATATGCCGGTGCATTCAAAAACGATTTCCACGCCGAGATCTTTCCAGGGCAGGTTGCCCGGGTCTCTTTCGGCCAGGACTTTGATTTCTTTGCCATCGATCACCAGGTTGCCAGCTTCATTGACTACAACGTCACCCTTGTAGATGCCGTAGTTTGAGTCGTACTTGAAGAGGTGGGCATTGGTTTTCGGATCAAAGAGATCGTTGATTGCAACAACTTCAAGGGTGTCCAAAGCGTCTTCGAGGAGGCGCTTTAAAACCTGACGTCCGATACGGCCAAAACCATTAATTGCTACTTTTGTTTTCATATATCCTCCGATTGAGTGAATTTGGTTACTTCTTAATTGGCATGACTGCCAGAGTGCTTATGCTTAACTTATAGAATTATATCCGATTTATTGGCTCTTCCGCATTAACTTTACGCAAGAGCACAAGTTTTCAAAGAGCAAGGAGGCGGCGATCAGCACCTTAAGAGCATCTCAACGAGATTAATTTCCCCAAAAAACCACTTTTAATTCAAAGGTCCTGTACGTTCTTCATACAAGTTCATGACTGCCCGCGCCAGCTTCCTGGAACTGTGCCTCCAGGGGTAAAGATCATCCACCAGGTCCGCCTCATAAACGCGGTAGTTCTGCCGCATCTCGTCGTCCAACCGAACCCACTCTGCCCTTCCACCCAGGTCACCTTGATAATTCCGGTTACAAATCGCCAGGTTGAACAAATGCTTGCAGATATGCCGGTCAATCTCACGGGCATGGTCCGACGCGTTGAATCCATCGGTTTCACCTTGCTCGGTGGCGATGTTGCAGATATAGTAAGCTTCCGCACGGCTTGCCAGGATCGCATCTGAAAGCCCCCTAACCAGCAGGTTCGGTAGCAAACTGGTATACAAACTGCCCGGACCAATCAGAATCAAATCCGCGTCCAGGATGGCTGAAGTAGTCGGGGGATAGGCTGGTGATTCTTCCGGGTCGAGCCAGACCTTCAGGATCTTGCCCGGATACTCTGTCAGCTCGGCTTCGCCCCTCACTTCCACAATCTCCTGGGTCGCATGATCCTGCACTTCCCCAATTAGCTGCACGTTGCTCAGTGTCGAAGGCAGCACCTGCCCATATATCGCTAAAACCCTACCTGATTCTGCTACTGCTTCTTCAAAGCTGCCAGTGATTTCGCTGAGCGCTGTGATAAACAGGTTTCCCAGGGAGTGCCCTTCCAGTCCAGCCCCGGCGGTAAAGCGATACTGAAAAACCTGGGAAAGCAGCGCTTCATCACTGCTGAGGGCTGACAGGCAGTTGCGGATGTCTCCCGGCGGCAGCACCCCCAGGTCACGCCGCAGTTCTCCCGACGATCCACCGTCATCAGCGACGGTCACGATTGCCGTGATGTTGTGGGTGTACTCCTTCAAGCCTCGCAGCAAGGCTGCCAGACCATGTCCGCCGCCAATTACTACGACTTTAATGCCCTTTTCGCGCTGGCGGTAATTCTTGAGCGTATCCCAGATCGGTTTGCCATTTTTTTCAAATGGGCGCAGCAAAGACCGGTTCGCTCCCCAAATCCCGATCAGGATCATCGCCAGCCCCAAGCCGCCAAACAGCAAAAATCGAATCGGTCTGTCCAGAAAACGGAGCGAGAGCACTGCCAGGATGGGTACCAGGGCCTCATTCGTGGTGCTGCGATAGTAATCCAAGATCAACACCGCCGCGCCAAGTCCCAGCAGCATCGAACCAATAACGGTCAACACCAGCCAGCGTTTATAGCCCATTCCTGGCGCAAGCCATCGGAATTCGTGCCTGATGCGTGTGATCAGCCTCTTTAGCCAGTTGTCCTTCTTCGCAGGAGTATTCATTAATCTGATAATAGCAGGATTCCTCGCCAGCGTCAACGCTTTTCTGAACCTCTCTGACCCTCCTTTACAAGCATGGCTTCTACTTTTTGAACGAATTTTTCCAGACAATGGTAAAATCAGTCATCTAAACTGATTGTCTAAAATTAGGAGCGACCATGCCAGAACAAAAACCCCTCATCGTCATGCGCTCGGGGCCTATCCCCGGATCGAGCTTTTATCTCGAAAAAACTGAAGTTACCCTTGGTCGTGACCTTGCTACTGACATCCCGATACCAGACCAGGAAATTTCCCGCCGTCATGCCCGCTTTGTTACCCGCGCCGATGGTGTGTATATTGAGGACCTCGGTTCCACCAACGGTACCTTCCTTAACGGTGTCCGCATCAGCTCACCCCAACGCCTCACCAATGGCGATCTCATTACCCTGGCAGAGGCGACCGTGATGAGCTTCGAATGGCCGGACCAGGCGAAGACGCCAACCTACAGCGCCTATCCCGCTGCAGAATCCATTGACGAGCCTGCCCCTGCGGCTCCCCAGGTTGTGTACCAACCGGCTCAGAAACCGGTTCCCCAGCAGCCGCTTGCGCCTGAGCTCACGCCTGAGCAAAAACCGGTCACCCCCTGGTACTCCAACTTTTTCATCTTGCTCCTTATCGCGATTATCATCATCATGGTCATCGTGATATTCATGCCAACCAGCTGGTGGTGCTTCTTCTCTGCCAACCGAATACCTGGTTGTCCAGTCAATTAATTCACTGTTATTGCCAATCGCCCGGGTTTCAATAAATGCCCGGGCATTATTTTAAAAATTCGCCTTTTTTAATCGATTACATCACTTTCAGGGTTTCATCCTTCAGTTGACCAATTCTTGAAAATTGGCGCTTTTTTGCGCTCTACCGCTTTTTAACTGATTAATGAGGTATAATGAAAAGGTTATGCTAATCCATTAACTCGGCGGTATCGAAAGAAAAAAATGACTGAAAAAACTGAAATTCCTGCTGAAGAACCCATCGTAACCAACGCTGGTAGCCTTCAGCCTGTCGGCATTGATGATCAAATGCGCACGGCCTATCTTGACTATGCCATGAGCGTTATCGTCGCCCGCGCCATCCCTGACGTGCGCGACGGGCTCAAGCCAGTCCACCGGCGCATTCTCTACGCCATGCACGACATGGGCATTCGTGCCAACACCCCTTACAAAAAATCCGCCCGTATCGTCGGTGAAGTTCTGGGTAAATACCATCCCCACGGTGATTCGGCCGTCTATGATTCAATGGCGCGCATGGCGCAGGATTTTTCGATGCGCTACCCGCTCATTGACGGTCAGGGTAACTTTGGCTCGATCGATGGCGACTCCCCGGCAGCCATGCGCTACACGGAAGCACGTTTGAACAAAATCGCTGATGAAATTCTTGCTGACCTGGACAAAGACACAGTTGATTTCCTCGACAACTTTGATGGCTCTCTGAAGGAGCCTGAAGTTTTGCCTGCCCGCACCCCCAACCTGCTGATGAATGGCTCCAACGGTATCGCCGTCGGCATGGCTACCAACATCCCGCCGCACAACCTGCGCGAGCTGGTGGCTGCTCTGAACCTGCTGATCGACCGGTTTGACGAGCTCGATGAGGTCAGCGTCGAAGACCTGATGCAGCTTATCCCCGGACCTGACTTTCCCACTGGCGGCATCATCGTCGGCAGTGAGGGCATCCGCCAGGCATACAGCACCGGTCGCGGACACCTTACAATGCGCGGTTCCGCAAGAATTGAAGAAATTCGCGACGGTCGTTTCGCAATTATCATTTACGAGATACCCTATCAGCTAAACAAAACCAGTCTGATCGAACGCATCGCTGCCCTTCACCGCGAAGGACGCATCGATTCGATCTCCGACATGCGCGATGAGTCTGACCGCAATGGTATGCGCATCGTCATCGAGCTCAAACGCGGCACCCAGCCGAAGCGTGTTCTCAACCAACTCTACAAATACACCGCGCTTCAGTCGACTTTTGGCGTGCAGTTGCTGGCTCTGGTGGATTCCGAACCCCGCATGCTCACCCTCAAACGCGCGCTCGTGTATTATCTCGAACATCGCCAGGTGGTCATCACCCGCCGAACACTCTTCGAACTCGATAAAGCCAAAAAACGCGCTCATGTGCTCGACGGACTCCTGATTGCGATCGCCAACCTGGACGCCGTGATCAAGACCATCCGCGAATCGAAGGATGCTGAGGTTGCCAAGGCAAATTTGGTAGCCCGCTTCAACCTGAGCGAAATCCAGGCCCAGGCAATCCTCGATATGCAGTTGCGCAGGCTGGCTGCCCTCGAACGCCAGAAAATCGAAGACGAACACACAGCACTGCTCGAAACCATCACCGAGCTTGAAGATATTCTTGCCAACCCGCACAAAATACTCGAGATCATCCGCACCGACCTCAACGAAGTTGCCGAAAAGTACGGTAACGACCGCCGGACGCGCATTGTCCCTGATCTGGAAATGGACCTTTCGGACGAATCCCTCGTCCAGGACGAACCAGTGTTCGTCTCTATTACTGACCGGGGCTACATCAAACGCGTTTCGGACCAGGCTTACCACTCCCAGGGCAGAGGTGGTCGCGGCGTGATTGGTCAGAGTATGCGCGGCGAAGATGCGGTCACATTCTTTGTGCGTGCCAACACGCTTGGCACCATGCTTTTCTTTACCAACAAGGGTAAAGTCTACTCCGTGAGGGTGTTTGAACTGCCTGAAGAATCCCGGCAGGGGCGCGGCATTCCCCTGGTCAACATCCTCAATCTCGAACCAGATGAGAGCGTCACTGCCCTGTTGTCTGTTGAAAGCTTCAGCGACGCGAAATTCTGCGCTCTTGCCACAAGGTTAGGTCGGATCAAGCGCGTGCCCATGTCGGATTTTGAGAGTGTGCGACCTTCCGGTCTGATCGCCATCCGTCTTAATGACGGCGACGAATTGGGTTGGGTTCGCATGACCGGCGGTCAGGATGATCTCCTGCTCGTTACCAGGAAGGGTAAAGCCTTACGCTTCCACGAAAGACAGGTCCGCCCCACAGGGCGCACCACCATGGGCGTTACCGGCATCAACCTGCGCGGTGATGACAATGTGGCAGGTTTGGAAGTTGCAGAGCCGGAAGGCTATCTGTTTGTTTTGACCGAAAAGGGTCAAGGCAAGCGTACCAGCCTGGAAGAATACATTCCCAAGACACGCGGCACGCTCGGCGTCACCACGATCAATCAGGACGTTCGCGAAAGTGTTGGGGATGTCGCCGAAGCACGCGTTGTGCTCGAGGGCGAAGAAGTGACCATGATTTCCCGAGGTGGGATTGTGCTTCGCACCAAGGTCGCCGAGATATCAGTTCAAGGCCGCTCCACCCAGGGCGTCAAGATCATGGATCTGGGCGAAGGCGATAGCATCGCCGCAGTCGCCCGCATTTCCCAGGAAGAAGTGGAGCTCTCCGAACAAACCCATGCTGCCTCCGTAGCCGCTGGCGAAAGCGCGCCGCGCCGTTCCGGGCGGAAAGTCGTTGTGAAGGATGAGGATGTGGAATTGGATCCCGAGACCGACCTGGAAGTTGCTGAAGAGGAAGCTGATTATTCTGACGAAGAATAGGAAGAGGGCAATATTTCAGCAGACTGAAAACTGAATTGTTGACCGCTGGCTCTCTCCACCAAAAGTGAGCCATCAGATAAGACACTTAGAAGGCGAAACAACCCCGTTTCGCCTTTATGATTCCTGATGCTTCTTATCTCCCCTTTGAATGCCAGGCGCTCATTCCATTCCCGGATGAATGCATCACCAGGCAACAATTGCCGCAATGATTGCATCCCTTCCAGGACCGTCCACAGCCAGGTTTCAGCATCCAAACTAAAGCCGGTTTCACTGAAAACATCGCTGGCGGGATAATTCATTGCCTCATTTGCCTCGAAGGCTCCGGGCAGCAAGTTTACCCCCACCCCTACCACTACCGCGCTGGCTTTGCCTGCCTGCAGGTCAGTTTCTGCCAACACGCCGCAGATCTTTTTCCCATTCAGCAAGACGTCATTTGGCCACTTCACCTGTGCTTCAACACCTGTCTTTTCCTTCACAGTCCACGCCGCCGCCAGGGCTCCAAGCGCGGTAAATCGCCCCAACACAGTCTGTTCTTCCTGGTTTGGTCTGAACAATACCGAGAAGGTCAATGAGCTTTTCGCTTGGCTTTGCCAGGTGTGATCCCGCTGCCCGCGTCCCCTAACCTGCCGCTGCGCCCACACCACCAGGCCATCGTCAGCGCCGGACCTGGCTGCTTCCAGGGCAACATCATTGGTGGAGTCTACCGTTTCAAGGCGATTAAGCTGAAACTTCATAAAACGAGCTGGCTTTGGGTCTTGATAGGCAGGGTAAAACAGATCCTTGCCCCCTGGTGATAGGTTTCATCCACCCAAATTCTTCCCCCATGCGCCTTAACGATCGACTGGCACAGATACAGCCCCAAACCGGTGCCTTTGGTCGTTTTTGCCATCCTACCGGAACGGTAGAAGCGATCGAACACGTGCGGAACATCCATCGGATCGAACCCCTTACCCTCATCTGTCACGCAAATCTGGACATTCTCTTCTATCTTTTCCCCATCAATTTTGATCATGCCGCCCTCAGAGTACTTTATCGCATTTGTGAGCAAGTTGGAAATCAACTGGCTGAGCCGCGTCTCGTCAGCATTGATAACAGGAAAATCATTCGACAGATTCATAAAAATCTGGTGCTTGTCGCTTTGCAGGGCAAACTTTTTGCTCAAATCGCTGATTAGCGCAGCCAGATCCACTTCCGTTTTGTTTAGGGTGATCCCGCCCGATTGCAGCTTGGTTGCGTCCAGCAAGTCCTCAACCATGGCAGTCAAATGATCGGCTTCTTCTTCGATCACCCGCAGGCTTTCGGTCACCATCGCCTTATCCCATTCCACGTCATCGCGTCTGAGCGTGTTGGCGTAGCCCTTGATCAGGGCAATCGGGGTTTTGAGTTCGTGGCTGATGACGGAAATGAAATTGGTCTTGAGCTCCTCCGCCTCCCTGAAACGGGTAATGTCGCGCACCGAAGCGATAATGTTCAGCAGCTCCCCCTCATCCGAAAACAGCGGAGCGTATGTGATCTCCACCGGGATCGGGTCCAGCGGGCTGTAGCGCAGCATGTCCCCTTCGAGGAAGAGGTCTTTTGTGGCGCCCCACTTCCACTGAGACTTCACCGCCTCATTCAACTCAATCCCCTTTGGTGGTCTTGCCCAGCGCACAACCTGGTCGAAGGATTTATTGGTCAGTTCTTCTGCCGGCGCGTTCGCCAGCCGTTCAAATGCATGATTGACTTGCAGGACCGTCAGGTCTGGATTCAGGATGAGGATGCCATCGGCGACTGAACTGAGCAGTCCCGCCATGCGCAGGTTCTGGCGGGTCACCTGGGTGTAAAGCCGGGCGTTGCGCACAGCGATAGCAGCTTGGTTGGCAAAGCTGTTCAGGATGGAGTAATCGTTCGCCGAGAAAGTGGCGCGGTAGTTGCGGAAAACAAAAATTTGTCCGATTGTGCTGTGTTGAACCGTCATGGCAATGCCTACGCCCGTGATCATGCCCATGCTGATATCACTCAACATGCGATTGATCTCTGGAATGCGCCCTTCTGCGCCTTCTGCGCTCTCGCTTAGGCTTTCCAGCCAGGTCTCGAGGTAACTCAAAAGCGCTGGCGGGATGCCCTGGTTGATCGCAATGTGCCAATCGCCCGCATCCCCTACCAGGGCGATAAAACCGGCATGCCCACCCAGCATCTCAATCGCGATGTGCAGGATGCGGCTCAGGAGGGTGTTGAGGTTCAGTTCCTCGGTTAGAGCCCGTGAGATCTCGAGCAGATACTCTCTCTGGCGTACACGATGATCAGGTAGCATAAGTTAATTGTATCCCAGCTCAGCCGTAACTGCGGATCGGGTAGTGTTCCTGCCCGGCTATAAGAAACATTATCCCAACGGATGGTTCAATATTTCCAGCAAAGCCTTGTTGGTCATGTCCATTTGCAGAGGCGTGACGGAAATGTAGCCTCGCTTGATTGCCCAGAAGTCCGTGCCCTCATCCATCAGACCCGTGGGCGCTTCTCCGCCAATCCAATAGTAAGGTTTACCTTGCGGGTCGAGGCGTTTCTCGAGCACATCCCGATATAGCCTGACCCCCTGCCGGGTGTAGAGCACGCCCTCAAACTTTCCCTCTTCCCGGTAAGGCAGGTTGATATTCCAGATCGGCTGCCTGCCGTTTTCCATCTTATCAGCCATCAATCCCAAGATCACATCCACCGCCGCTTTGGCAGCAGGCGCAAAATTGAGCTCCCCATCATGATGCTCCGGCGCGTCCAGCGAAACAGCAATGCCGCGCTTGCCGTTGATCGAAGCCTCCATTGCCGCTGTCACCGTCCCGGAGTAAGTCACATCCAAACCCACGTTGGCATTCGGATTGATACCCGAAACGACCAAGTCAATCGGTTTTTCAATCGCGCCCATAATGGCAATTGCCACGCAGTCCGAAGGCGCGCCGTCACAAGAAAGAGCCAGGCTGCCATCAGCCAGCTTGACCTCGCGCACCCTCAACGGACGGGTCAGGGTCTTGACGTGCCCACACGCTGACCAATTATGATCCGGGGCTAAAACACTCACTTCATTTCCCGGGATCCGTCGGATCGCTTGAACCAACGCCAGCAGACCGGGCGCAAACACGCCATCATCATTTGTCACCAAAAAATGGGTCATATCTTACCTCTTAGTGGCGTTTTCGCCGTTTCTTTTTTGAAGTTTTTTCAGCAATGGGCTTGGGCTCCGCCCCACCCGCTGCTTTTACCGGAGCTGGGGTCACAAGCGCGTTTGGCGCTTCGGCAGCCTTGGTCGGACGGTAGCGGAACATGCGGCTGATCACCGTCTGACGTACTTCAGAAAGCATCTCCGTAAAGAGCGTGCTCGCCTGGCTCTTATAACGAACCAGCGGGTCGCGCTGGGCGTAAGATTCCATGCTGATCGAAACCCGCAAGGCTTCCATGCGCGTCAGGTATTCCACCCAGGTTTCTGAGATTGTGCCAAGCAGCAGATCGCGGTAGATGCGATTCTGGGCTTTGTCGCCCAAAATCTCGCGGATGTCATCATGCAGAGTCTCCGGGAGATCCTCAATGGCTAAGCCGGATATCGCTCCGAACTCTTCTTCACCCAGCTTGGCGCTCAATCCGTCCCTGGTCGCTTTTGGCAGATCGACCAGTTTAAAGTTGTTATTTGCCAGGTGCCCCAGCTCGAACTC
The DNA here is from genome assembly GCA_002435825.1 of Anaerolineaceae bacterium UBA6133. Classification (GTDB taxonomy): domain Bacteria; phylum Chloroflexota; class Anaerolineae; order Anaerolineales; family Anaerolineaceae; genus Mesolinea. Next base: position 4,284 of record DIVL01000022.1, on the reverse strand, counting down.
CCCGAATATTTCGGCAAGTTTCTTTTCTGCTCCCTGTAGATGCACCAATATGTCTTCAGTGATTTTCTCAGCAGGCTGTTTTAGCAGTTGCCCTGACATCGAGAAGATGTAGTTCAACCTCTGGTGGGTTTGGAAAGTTTTGCGGTGCGAGCGGTTATCAAAAGCGATCCTTTTGCCCTCGGTGCTCACCCGCACCAGTTGGGCGCGCGCGTTTTCATCGCTTACTGCGGCATGCAGTAGTTCCGGATTGGCTTCCAGGTCGCGCCGAACTTCCCCTTCAGCTCCAAACAGCCTTTCCACCCGGCGTTCAAGCGCCTCAGCAATCTGGCTATTGATAGTTTGCCGAACTTCTGCCCATGGCAGCTGCGCCAGGTCGATGGGTTTCATCGACCAGTTGTCCCCAAAGCGTTTTTCCAGCGTTAGTAGAATGCGCCGGATGGTTGTCAGTGTCACACTGGTGCGCAAGGCTTCCTTGAGCGGTGCCTTCATGCTCAGTGGGTCTTCCATCAGGCTGCGCTGCTGCGCGGGCGCCATCTTCACCGGAGTTTGCACGATCGCGCCAATCTCTGCCGCCAGATCATGCTGCTCGTCTGGGTCAAAGCTCTCCAGGTAGGCATCCAGTATCTCATTGCGTTCTGCCAGTTGGGTTTTCATGCTTTGTTCGCTTCGTTCGAAGAGCAAAGCCGCCCCCTCGCGGATGTGCTCGTTCTCGCTCAGCACAGCATCTTTTGCCAGTGCCGTCAGTTTTTCGACCAAATCTGTCTCATCTGCGGGAGTGCCCAGGTTATCCAGCACCATCTTGAGGGAGTAGCTCGGATAGCTGCCAAACTCGGTCTGGATCGTCGGTTGGACGTCCTCCAGGAAGCCCAGCAACTTCCAGGGACCTTCCTTGTCCTCGAGACCAGTGCGGATTCTCCTTCCAAGCTCGTTGATCAGCATTTCGTTTACATCTTCGTGCAGATCGTCCTTGGTAAAGATCTTATCCCGCTGGCTGTAAATGCGGTTTCTCTGCGCGTTCAGCACATCATCGTATTCCAGCAGATGCTTGCGCACATCAAAGTTTGCGCCTTCCACGCGCGTCTGAGACTGCTCAACCAGCCGGTTCACCAGTGGAATTTCGATTGGCATGTTCTCATCGATCTTGAAGCGCGTTAGTAAGCCTTCCATCTGCTGCCCGCCAAACATGCGCATCAGCTCATCGTCCAGCGCCAGGTAGAAGCGCGATGAGCCAGGGTCGCCCTGCCGACCAGCACGACCGCGCAGCTGGTTATCGATGCGGCGCGCCTCATGCCGTTCTGAGCCGATCACATGCAAGCCGCCCAGTTCACGTACCTTCGCCATGTTATCCATGTACACCAGGAAGCCGTCCACTGCTTCTTGCTGGCTCTCGTCCAGCTCTGCATTCAAGGCTTTCACCGCCTGCAGTCGCTCGAGCATGGTCATGTTGTAGGGGTCTGTCTGAGTTTTTTCCACCAGCACCTGGTTCACGCGCGAGAGCAGGCTTTCGGACAGTTCACCGCCCAGCTTGATGTCCACACCGCGACCAGCCATGTTGGTGGCAATCGTCACCGCACCAAAGGCACCCGCCCCGGCGATAATCAGAGACTCTTCTGTGTGCTTGCGCGCGTTCAAAACCTGGTGCGGGACGCCGCTGTCAAATAAGGCTTTCAGACGCTCCCAATCGCTTTCCTCCAGCTTTAACAGAGCCAGCAAATTTGCCTTGTTCGTCTCGTCAGCCAGGTCGAGCGTGGTCATGCCGTTCTGCGTGCCAAGCCGGCGCAATTCCGGCATGCGCAGTTTGTCCAGGGGTTCGCTTAGCACCTTCAGCTCAGGTTGGTCCACAAAATCAGCTTCGTTGAGCCCCTTGGTTTTGAACCAAGCCTGGCGGATCAGTTTCACCTGCAGCAGGCGCCGCACCATATCTGAGCTCAGTCGTTCAGACAGACGCTCAGAGTTCTCCACCGAGGTCGTGCCCACCAACTGCGGGCGTCCGATCACGTGGTAGCGGATGATCTCCATTACAATCGCACGCACTTTACCTTCCGTAGTGCGATAAATTACGTCCGGATAGTCCTTGCGCTTATAAAACAGTGGGTTTTTAAGAGGATCGGACTCGGCATAGTAATAGGTGTACTTGTAGCCCTCTTCGTCCTTGGCTTCCTCATCGTTCAGACCTGAATCCGGGCGCATGGCCTGGTACTCGAGGTTCGTCGGGATGGAAAGCACGTCCAGTCCGTAGATCCGGAAGAACTCTTCCTTCTCGGTGAGGGCAGTACCCGTCATGCCTGCCAGTTTTTTGTACATGCGGAAGTAGTTTTGGATGGTGATGGTGGCATGCGTGATGTTTTCCGCCTGCACCTTCACGCCTTCCTTGGCTTCCACCGCCTGGTGCAGTCCGTCTGACCAGCGCCTTCCGGGCATCATGCGACCGGTGAACTCATCCACGATGATGACTTCCCCGTTCTGGACGATGTATTCCTTGTCACGGCGGAACAAGAATCTGGCTCTCAGGGATTGCTCCAGGAAGCCCATCAAGCGGGCTTGTTCGGGATTGATATCTTCCGGTCGCTCAGGATCCGAAAGCGGCTCGCCGAGCATCTCTTCCACATGGGCGATGCCAGCTTCAGTCATGCTAACGGTTTGATCTTTTTCGGCAACCTCATAATCTTCAGGGTTAAGTGCCCTGACGACCTGCGCCATGCGGATATAGTTCTCAGAATCCTCATGCGAAGGACCCGAAATGATCAATGGGGTTCGCGCTTCATCGATCAGGATGTTGTCGACCTCATCGATGATGGCAAAGTGATGGGGGCGCTGAACGCGCTGATCCCAGCGCATGGTGATGTTGTCGCGCAGGTAGTCAAAACCAAACTCGCTGTTGGTTCCGTAGGTGATATCAGCCAGGTAGGCTTGCTTGCGGGGCACCGGTCTGAGCAGATCAGTGGCTTCGGCTAAGGATTTCTCGCTGGGATCAAAGATGAAAGCCCGATCGCTGCCTTCCGAGCTTCCCGCAGACTGGAGCACGCCCACGCTCAAACCCAACATGCCAAATATCGCGCCCATCCAACGACCGTCGCGCCTTGCCAGGTAATCGTTGACCGTGATCAGGTGCGCGCCTTTGCCTTCCAACGCGTTGAGGTAGAGCGGCAGCGTGGCTGCAAGGGTTTTGCCCTCACCCGTTCGCAATTCAGAGATGCCCCCCTGGTGCAAGTTGATGCCGCAGATCAGCTGAACGTCGTAGTGGCGTTGCCCCAGGACGCGTTTACCGGCTTCGCGGACGGTCGCGAAGGTTTCCACCAGGAGTTCGTCAAGCGTCTCGCCGTTAGCCAGGCGGGCACGGAATTCAACCGTCCTGGCTCCAAGCGCCTCATCACTCAGCTTCTCAAGCTGTGCTTCGAGCGCGTTGATCTGGTCTACAATCGTTACCAGTTGGTCAATTTTCTTTTTATGCGGATCTCCCTTGAAGACCTGCCCAAGTTTTTTAAACATAAGTTATTCCCTGTAAATCGTTGTTTAGTAAATTTCACACAACCAGACCGCCTGTTTTGGCAGCCTGCAATGGGAGATTATAGCATACCGCCTGCTCGAAGGCTCACAAACCCTTGATATGAGAGGGATGGTTTCCTCTTTTGTAGGGTGGATTGGCGTTCAGGAGTATGGGAATTCGGAATGTGTTTAAAAGCCAACCCACCGATCGGATACGAGAATTGTTGGTGGGTAGGCTTTCTCAAGGTTACGATTGGTGTGGGTTCTGTGACGCCAGCCCACCCTACCAAGATATCGTGTTTAATAGCAGTTCGTAGGCCGGATTCTTCTGTTTTTCGTAGGCCGGATTGCGTAGTTCAATCCGGCATTAACGAGGAGAGAGAAAAAGCCGGATTCAAAGGAGGAATCCGGCCTACGAAAAGATTACCTCTGAGGGTTTACTTTCCTTGTTTAATTCCCACATTTCTTGTTCAAAGGACAGTTCAATCTGGGAATTGGATAAAAGTATCGCAGTTCGTAGATACCGTCTTGATTGTCAAGAGTTAAAGCAAAATTGCTTGCCATATTCTGGGTCAAATGGTTTACCAGACTTCAACACTCCATATGCCAGGTGCAGCAATTTCTTCATGGCTGCCACAATCACTTCCATGTTTGCATGTCCGCTGGCCAACATGCGCCTTTTCAGTTCCTTGACGATCGGGTTGTGCTCTGAAGCAACCACGGCTGGCATATACAGACATCTGCGCAACTCTGTCCGTCCTTGTTTGCTGATACGGGTCTGCTTATGCACCGAGCTGC
>DIVL01000044.1 GCA_002435825.1 Anaerolineaceae bacterium UBA6133 | reverse complement strand
TCCCGTCGAGACCTGGCATCCCCGGTAGCTGAATTATAGCACAAAACCCCCCTCAGGAAAATCTGAGGGGGGTTGTTCAAGCTTACCTAAACTTAGTTGATTTGAGACAATTGCTCAGCAAGAATGTCATTCGCGGCGACGTTTGCCTCGTCAAGCAGAGCCTTGACATCCGTGGTGACGTCATCAACGATGCTGGTCATAACTACTTCGATGACATTATCGCGAACGAAATCGTATCCAGGGACTGGGGGTTCGAAAACGCCGTACGGAAGTAAGGCAATAGCAGTCCCATATGCATCCTTGTTACCAGCAAATTCTGCAGTAACTTCATCTGCAACGCTTGCTTTCACTGGGAAGTAACCAGAGGCCTTGGCCCAAGCGGCGTTCACTTCGGCGCTGGTGTAGTATTTGACGAACATCCAGGCAGCTAATTCACGTTCGGGGGTTGACTTGGGGATTGAGACAGACGCACCGTATATGTTCATCACTGGGTCTGGGGTTGTATGGGGAATGGCAGCAACGGACCACTCAAAAGGAGTGCCGTCGGCTTCAACAGCGTCGCCGTAGTAAGGCAGACCGGAGGAAGAACCAACGGTGAAGAGCAAAGTGCCATTACCAAAATCGGTCTGATCACCGTAGTTTTCGGTGACAAGGCGAGCGCAGCCATCAGCGAAAAGACCTTGCAAGAAGGTCCAGGCTTCCACAGCGGCGTCGCTGTTCAGAGTGAACTGGTTGGCTTCATAATCGAACATATCGCCGCCAAACGCGAAGGTCCAACTGGCGAAGCGGGAAGTATCGATGCTCAGCTCGTAACCAATGGGCGAAGCTGCGCCTTCGGTGGCACCACTGAAGGGTGTCGCGGCAGCTGCACAGGCCATTTCCCTAAATTCTTCGGGGGTGGTCGGTGGGGCATCGTAACCAAGTTCTGTCAGCCAATCCATGTTGTAATACAAAACTTCCATGGAGCGGTTGGGGGCAAGGCCGAGGCGCTGATTGTCGAACAAAGAGAGCACATCCTGGGCGAAGAAGCCGGGGAAGAAATCATCTTGTTCTTCCTGTGTCAAACCGTACTCAGGATGATTGATCAGTTCGTTCATATCAAACATGGCATTTGCCAGTTGGTAAGTCGCAACCTGATTCTGATAGCCAACAACTACATCGGGGACGTCAGGGGTGTTCAGGATAGGCAGCATTTTGTTGAAGATGTCGCCATAACCGCCTGCGTACTCAGCGGTGACCGTAATGCCGTACTCGTTAGTGGAGTTGAAGTCAGAAATGATCTTGGCGATGGCCTCTTCACGTGCAGAGCCAGTGTGCTGATGCCACCAAACGATTTCCTTGGCTGGTTCGACCCCCGCCCATGGATCTTCAATTACAGGCTCCTCAACAACGGGTTCCTCGACTACTGGAGCTTCAGTTTCTTCAACTACTGGAGCAGCAGTCTCTTCGACTACCGGTGCTTCTGTGGGCTGAGCGCAAGCACCAAGCACCAGGGCTGCAATCATCACGATTGCAAATAAACTTAACAATTTACTTCTCATTTGTCAAAACCTCCATTTTGAACAGATAGTGTAGTTGATATCGGGTTAATTCCCGTAATATCCAAATGTATTTTAACCCTTTAAACCGGTGGTGGCAATTCCTTGTGTGAATTGCTTCTGGGTCAGGAAATAAACAATCAATATCGGAATAATCGTGATTACCGCGCCAGCCATCAACAAATTCGTTTGGGGTCCAGCTTCCTGGATGAACCCGTAAAGGCCCACCATAAGTGGCCGCCAGGTATTCCTGGTCGTGACAAGCAAAGGCCACTGGAACGCGTTCCAAGCGCCAGTAAAACCGAACAAGAGCACTGTCATAATTGGTGCCTTGCTAATCGGCATCACAACCTGGACAAGAAAACGCAAATGATCACAGCCATCAATCCGGGCGGCATCCCATAGTTCTTTCGGGATTTGGGCGAAAAATTGGCGCAGCAAAAATATGCTGAAAGCGTTCGCCATGAACGGGACCGTAAGTGCCCAGTACGTGTTAATCCAGGTGCCACCCGGCAGGGGGATAATGGTGCCGCGTATGAGAAGGTAGTTCGGGATCAGCGTGACTGATTCAGGGATCATCATAGTGGCCAAAAACATAGAAAAAAGGATGTTTTTGCCCTTAAAATCTATCCTTCCAAAAGCATAACCAGCCAGAATTGAGGTAAAAAGGAGTCCGGTTAAAGTTCCAAGAGTTATCAGCACGCTGTTTGCAAAGTATTTTGAAAAACTAGCTTGTTCCCAGGCTTGGACGAAATTTATCCATTGAGGAACTGCAGGCCATACTTTGCGGGTAATGGTTTCGCCCAAGGTCATCAGTGAATTCGAAATCATCCAGAAGAACGGAAAGATAAAAATTAATGCGCCAGCTATCAGTATCAGGTAAAGAAAGGCTTTACCCAGAATCTTGCCGGCAGGAGTTTCTTTCTTTATCTTTTTGGTGTTGGGAATTGCCACTGAATTATCCATAGAAGACCCGTTCTCCCATTAACTTGTTTTGTACCAGCGTCAAACCCAGGATGATAATAAACAAAACAATTGCCTGAGCTGTGGCTACTCCATACTGGTTTGCTTTATAAAAACGATCAAACACCAACAAGCTGGTTGTAACTACCGAATTTTGAGCGCTCGGAGTACGCATCACGTAAATGTGATTGAAGGCCTTGAAGGTGCCAATAAATCCTATCAAACTCAGGTAAAAAGTGACCGGAGAGATCATTGGAATGGTGATGTGCAAGAAGCGGTCCCATTTGCTCCCGCCATCCATTTCGGCAGCTTCATAGATTTCTTTGGGGATGTTACCAAGCCCCGACAGGAATATCACCGTGTTGTATCCCACGAAAGACCAGATACCAAAGAAAATGATCGTAACCAGTGCCAGGCTGGGACCTCCCGCCAAACCTGAAACATTAAGCCCAAGCAAGTTCAAAACTGGCTTGGGTTCAAATCGCCATCTAAGCGGGTCCACTCCAAAAAAACCTATAAATTGGTTTGCTAAAGACGTTTCCCTGCTGGAAAAAATTATCTGAAAAACAACCGCTGTACTGATCGATGGCGTGATATAAGGGAGGAAGTAAATGATGCGAAAAACTTCTTTGCCGATGATGTCCTGGTAAAGTATATATGCCAGCACCAAACCGATGATGATTTCAGCTGGAACAGTTCCTAAAGCATAGTAGAGGGTCACGATCAAGGAGTTCAGAAAATCTTTGTTTCCCGTTTCATACATCAGTCCCCAACCGGTTACAAAGATGACCCCACCCAAAATTAGCACCAAAGCCCCGGCAAGATGAGCAAGTCGTTGACCGTTATTCAAGGTTTGGAAAGCTTTTCTCCACACAAAGAAACCAAGAGCAAACAATCCAAGTCCCGCGACAAGAACCAGCAAATTCGACCATGAGCCAAATATCAACAAATAGTTCTGACCACCAATATACGGCCCTTTGGTAACCTGCCAGTTGAACAGGCTCATATAGATCGAGTAACCGATAGGAAAAATTCCAAAAATAAAAATAATTAGTAGAGCGGGAAAGGTGAAGAGGAGACCGGTAATTTGGTCCTTCAACTCTTGCTGTTTAAAAGCGCTGCGCCTTTTGGTTGAAATGAGTTCTTTGCTAGATTCCATCACACCTCAGAAGTTGAGCATATCTCGTTGATTGATAACAGCGGTAAATACCATAAAAATTCTACCTGATTTTTTATCTAAAACATTACTACTTAGGTATCTGGTCAAGAAACCCTGCCTGCTGTGAATTATTTTACCTTAAGATTGGGTAGAATCCCAAAATTGAACCAGGGAAACTGTCGGTTATCAATAAGAAGCCCAAATCGTCCAGCAATACGATGCCTTCCCAGTTTCTGGCGATGTCGTCATCCAGCAATTGAAGGTAAATCGGAGCTTGATCAACTCGCGATATTTTTCCATCTTCAATCTGGAGTTCCACCAGTCTTTCCACTGGCTCGTTGTTTGCGTGCGTTTTCCCTTCACCATATTCAAGGACCAAAGCATCCTGATCCACTGCAAGATGGGTGTCACCAAAGAAGAAATAGTTCATCACCCAAAACTTGCCACTTGCATCACTGATGGTTGCATCTGTAACGCGATAATCGATGCTTGGGAATGGTATCTCCCGTTCAAATTCAAGGTCCAGGTTGAATTGGTAGGCTACCGGCATCCTATCGCCTTGCATGGAGTTGTGCTCATATATCACGTAAAGATTGCCATTCCAATAAGTCATGGCCTCAAAAGTCGCGTTTCTCACGCTAGAAAACGGTACAAGTTCCACAAGCGACTCAGGGTCAAGAGTGATACTTTCAAGTCCCCCCTGGACCTCACCCCTGATCAGGTACCCCATCATAGGATTTCCCGCCCGGCTTTCGATGGTCAGGTAGACCTCCTTATCTACGAATAGAATCGACTCAAATCCTTCAAAACCCTTGATGACATTCCGCAAGTCAGAATTCAATATCGGAACCTCTCTAACCGGCAATTCCAGGTCTGGATTCTCTATGGCTCGCAGCAGGTCCTCCTTTGCAATGGCAAACAAGTTTGCTTCCCGCGAGAAATCCTTTCCTTGTGGAAATTGCGGAAGCAATACCAGGTGCTCCCCAAACCATGCCAACCCGGAATACTCAAAGCTTGCAGCTTGGATATTTTCCGGAATTTTTAGCGAAACTACCTCTACCTCTTCTAGCAATGGCTGACTGATGGTATCTGCAGGCGCTTCAGCTCCAACAACCTCAACGACATTGCCCGCCGCAGTTGGTTCAATTGAACCCTCAATTGTCTGAGTAGGCTCAGTACTAATCAAAATACTATTATTGCTACACGCAATCAGGCTTAATATTAAAATGCTTACTGCCAATTGCTTAATAAACTTTACAGGTTTCATTCCAACGCGCTCAGATCAAAAATTGCAATCACCGGGTCGTGATCACTCGAAGCTTCCCGCGGTAAATTCAAACTATTGATGTGAATCACTTCAAAATTCACCAGTCTGTTTGCCAAAGCTTGGCTTGCCAAAATCTGATCCAGAGTCTGTCCATTCCCCTCATAAAGATAGGTAAACCGTTGATTTTCAGGCAAGGTTAGAGCTAAATTGTCAAGCAACCCCTGCAGGATCTCTATACTCGCACTCCAGGGGAAGTCATTCAAGTCTCCAAGTACAACGAGCAGTGCCTTCGGATTAATGACCAGGATGTCTCGTACAAACATGTTCACAGCTTTAGCCTGTGCAATCCTTTGCCGTTCGCTTGGAGTCTGCGGGGGTTGTTGATCACCATAAAGCGGTCCATCTCCTCCTTTTGAGTTAAAGTGGTTTGCTATTATGTATAAGTCCTGACCATTAAAAACGAACTGAGCTGCGATAGGTTTTCGACTATCAAAGAACGCGGAATTGCCCGGCCAAATCCTTCCCGGGTTCAGGCTGAGCATCGCGCGTCCGTTCTCGTCCCGCAAGCCAACCTCTTCGTCCGCTTTGCCAGTCGGGGCAGCAGGCAGCCTCAACCCTCGGTTGGTTTGATACAAAATGACAGTTCTGATGTTCCCACCCGGAATGCCCCCGTCTGCATTACCAACAGGGTCGATGTTCAAGGATTTGTAAACTACCTGCCCCTTACTGGCATCCACGATATCGTCAATCAGGCTGGCCAGGTTGCGCTCAGCGCTGACCTGCCCCGAATCCAGGCTGCCATCGTCATCCATGATTTCCTGCAGCACAAGGATATCAGGTGCCTTCAACATTTCCACGATCTCCCAGGCGATCTGCCTGGAGCCTTCCACGTCCTGCAGGCTGTTAAAGTTTTCCAGATTATAAGTTGCAACCGCCAAATGCCAGTCTTTCTCCACCGCTTGTGCTTCAGTCGGCTTGAAAGGAGCGTTTTGGCTTAAAACCGGCTTGCTCACAAGTTGGATGCGGTAATTTCCAAAATCGTAGTCAACCACGCCCACAATCGGATCGCTGAAGACCGCCCCAACATGGATCCCCGGCATCATAATGTATGCGTCATCCAGCATAATCCTCTCCGGATTCGGGTCTGCTTCTCGCAACACCAACACGCCTTCACTTGAAAAGATACCAGCATCAAGGCCGCTGTCCGCCACGACAGTCACTTCGTTGTAACGATTGCGTGTTGAGACTGCCATCGCGTTATTGATCTGCACCAGCATGCCTTCCAGGCTCTCAAAAAAGTCCATGCCATCTTCTTGTGGGTCGATCGGCTGTTTGCTCTGCCCCACATAACCGCTGACGTCATTCTCTATCACCTGGTTTGGGATCATTCTGCCTCCCTGTCCGATAACAACAGGCTCAGGCAGAGGATGATTTTGCTTCAGAACAGTCACATGTTTTGCCACAAGTGTTGTAGTGGTCAGAGAGTTTTCTCCCAGACCAGCTGGATTCCATTCCCGCACCCAGCCATCCACGACCAACACCTGATCGCCCCGTTTGAGGTTTACATAAGCTTGAAGGTCGACGTAAATGGCTTCGGAGGTGCGCTCGTCCGCATCTGGTACCAGACTTTGCAGGTAAAAACCTTCACCATCCACGACTGTCACCACGCCGCTGACTTTCGCGATTGTCTCTCCCTCCATCGGCGAGCGATGGGTGAATCCCTGGATTTGGTTAATCGCAGTTTCCCCATCAGCTGTTGGCTCAGGAAAGCCAGTTAATGGCGCAGTTGGAAGAACGCCAGGTGTCTGGGCTATACAACCTGCAGCCAGGAACAATAAACAAAGGATGGTCAGGGTACGTTTCACATTATTCTCCAATGTATCAAGTCAGTAATTTTACTTGATTCGAGTGTTACTTATATTCATGCGGTTGGAATGCGATAAAATTGTGCTATGGAACTACAGGCAGCAATTTCAAAAACAGCGCGTTACTCATCAGTTTCGCAAGGTGATAAAGTCGAGATCATCGAGCGACCCCGCGGCGGTATCTCCATCATTATGGCTGAGGGCAAGCTCAGTGGTCATCGTTCGAGATCCATTGCCATGAAAACCGTCCATTCGATCCTGAGCCTTATCGCAAGCGGCATGCACGACGGTGCTGCCTCCAGGATGGTGCTTTCCAATATCTTCGAGGATCACAAAGGCAAGGCGCAAGTCAGCTTAAGTATCATTTCCTGTGATCTCGAATCCCAATCGATCGTCATCACAAAGAACAATGCCACTCCAGTTGTAACCGTTTTTGAAGGCACAGCTGAATACTTACGCTTTGATGGCACCGTCGAAACTGACCACACCTTGACCCCATCTGTGTTTCAGTTCGAAATTGAAGAAGGTCGGGATTTCATCCTCGTCTCCGACGGAATTCTCCAGGCAGGCACTCAATATGAACAAACACTGGACCTGCGGGTTTTGGTCGAATCCCTGTTTGAAGATGACGAACCCCCTGTTCAGGAGATCGCTGACGCAATCCTCACCCAGGCGATCAGCCAGGATCTTGGCCGCCCCCACGATGATATGACTGTAACGGTTTTACGTATCTCACCCTCTCCCTCCAGTAATATTCGGCGGGAGTGCGTTCATTTTCCAATTAATGATTCAAAATAAAGGAGACGATTCATGCGCGAGGATGTCATTCTGATCACTGGAGCAAATGGAGAAATTGGTCATGGTCTGATCCACCACCTTGCTGACCAAAAGAAAGCGATCGTCGCCCTCGACCTCAACCCTCTGGATGAAGTGCTTCAGCCGCTTGTCCGCCATTGGCAGGTCGGCGATATTCTCAACTTTGCGCTTCTCGAAGAACTTTTCGAGAAGCACCATTTCAGTATCATCTTCCATCTGGCGTCGATCCTCTCCACAAAAGCTGAGCTGAACCCTGAACTTGCCCATAAGGTCAACGTCGAAGGCACCCTCAACCTGCTGTGCCTGTCCGAAGCCCAATCCAGGCGGGACTGCGTACCTGTCAAATTCATTTATCCCAGTTCCATCGCTGTGTATTGCATGCCTGACCTTGAGACCAAACAAGCTGCAGGTAAGATTCGCGAAGACCAATTCACCACTCCTGCCACCATGTATGGCATCAATAAGCTCTATTGCGAGAATCTTGGGCGCTATTACAGCAAACACTATAAACAACTTGCGAATAATGCCAACCCAGACGAACTGCTTGATTTCCGGGCTTTGCGCTTCCCGGGTCTGATCAGCTCCGAGACAGTCCCTACTGGCGGCACCAGCGACTATGGTCCCGAAATGCTCCACGCCGCGGCAAAGGGCGTCTCTTATAACTGCTTCGTTCGTCCAGACGCGCGCCTGCCTTTCATGGTCATGCCCGACGCTGTTAAATCGCTTATCTCACTCAAGAAAGCTCCCCGACAAGCTCTGACTCAGACTGTTTATAACGTCACCAGTTTTAATCCGAGCGCTCAGGAGCTCTATGAGCTGACCGTCGCGGCTTTTCCCAAGGCCGATATTCGCTTTGTTCCGGATTGCCATAGGCAGTGCATTGTCGATTCCTGGCCTGCTGACATTGATGACGCTGCAGCCCAACGGGATTGGGGTTGGCGGCCTGACTATAATTTCGATCGGGCTTTTTCAGAATATCTGGTACCTGTTATTCGCGCCCGATATTAATAACAAAGGAAACTTATGCCTCTTTATGAATATGTTTGCCAATCATGTAAACAAACTTTTGAAACACTCCGCTCTTTCAGCCAGGCAGATCAACCAATCACCTGCCCGAGCTGCGGAAAAACAGATGCCCGCCGGCAAATTTCGTTGGTGAATGCTGTCAGTTCCGGGAGGAGCCTCACAAATAGCAGTTCTTCTTGTGATTCTTGCCATTCAGGCACGTGCAATACTTGTGGGGGTGCATGAAAAACAGCAAATTTTTTGAAGGAAAACTCGCCTTAATAACCGGCGGTTCCAGCGGTATCGGGCTTGAACTGGCTAAACAACTAATTCAGGCAGGTGCATCGGTGGCCACCTTGGCCAGAAGTCCAGAGAAACTGGCAGCTGCCGAAGAGACTCTCACCCCACTTCTGAGGCATCCAGAACAGGTCATCCATACGATTTCAGCTGACGTGACCGATGTTGAAGCCCTGCGGTCTGCAATTGAAGCGCTTGTCAGCACCTATGGAGTGCCCGATTTCCTTTTCAATTGTGCCGGCGTTGCCCTTCCCGGTTATGTTGAGGAGCTTGAGCTTGAAGTCTTCAAATGGACCATGGATATTGACTTTCACGGTACGGTCAACACCACTAAGCTGCTTTTACCTTACTTTCTCAAGCGCGGTAGCGGTCATATTATCAACTTCTCATCTCTGGCAGGCGTCCTCGGTGTCTATGGCTACAGTGCCTACTCTGGAGCCAAATTCGCTGTGAGGGGTTTTAGTGATGTCATTCGGGCAGAACTAAAGCCAAAGAATATCAAAGTCTCCATCGTCTACCCTCCCGATACTGACACACCACAATTGGCTTTTGAGAGCAAATACAAGCCTTTCGAAACGCGAGAGCTCGCAAATTCCGACAAACCCATCCAACCGGCACTCGTTGCCAAAGAGACACTCCGAGCTGTCGAACGAGGCCGCTATGCCGTAGTTCCCGGTTTTGATGCAAAATTCACCTACTTCCTCGGCACCCGATTTGGCAACTGGGTTTATCCAATTATGGACATTCTGATTGCGAATATTCAAAAAAAGAAAGCGCGCCTTGATAAATGACTTGCAGCAGCACCCAAGTGGTGCTGGCATCCGCTCTCTGATTGATCGCTGGCAGCAGGACCAGGAATTTAGTGAAAACATTGCCTGCTGGCAGATCACGCCGGCGCGTGACGCTCTCAGCACTCCCATACCCACCTCGCTGGATCCCCGCCTCCACACCGCGCTGAATTCGCTTGGCATAAAACAGCTGTATTCGCATCAGGCTGAGGCAGTTGAGCGGGCACACAACGGAGAAAACCTCGTAATTGCCACCGGAACTGCCAGCGGCAAGACCCTCTGCTACAACCTGCCAGCGGTTCAGCAAGCGCTTTCCAACCCCAATGCCCGCATCCTCTACCTCTTTCCCACCAAAGCCCTCACCCAGGATCAGCTCACCAGCCTGGACCAGTTGCTAAAGGCGGTGCCCTCCAAAAAGCCGATGCCTGCCAACATCTTTGATGGCGACACCCCACAGCATATGCGCTCCGCGATGCGCAAACAGTCGGTGTTCCTGCTCACAAACCCGGACATGCTTCACCAGGGCATCCTCCCCCACCATGCCATCTGGCAGCCCTTTTTCCAGGGGCTCAGCCTGGTTGTTATCGATGAAATGCACACTTACCGCGGCATTTTTGGCTCGCATTTTGCCAACCTCCTGCGCCGCCTGAAGCGCATTGCCGCTTTCTACGGTGCTTTTCCCAAGTTCATCCTGACCTCAGCCACGATTGCCAACCCGGTTGAGCTGGCTGAAATGCTGATCGATGACCGGGTCAGCCTGATTGATCAAAGTGGAGCTCCTCAAGGTGAGAAGCACTTTCTCTTATATAACCCGCCTCTGATCGATCCAAAACTGGGTTTGCGCAAATCCAGCGTGCAAACAAGCGTTACTCTCGGGCTTTCGCTGCTCCAAGCCAACCGACAGTCGCTGCTTTTTGCCCGCACCCGCCGCACGGTTGAGATGCTCCTGACTTATTTACTCGAGAGATTGCCGTTCCAACTTCGCCCGAAAGTTCGCGGTTATCGCAGTGGGTACCTGAAGAGCGATCGCCGGGAAATTGAGCAGGGTTTCAAAAACGGTAACATTCGTCTTGTGGTTGCCACTTCTGCCCTGGAACTTGGCATTGACATCGGTGAGCTTGAATCAGTCATCCTGGTTGGATACCCTGGTTCCATCGCTACCACCCTCCAGCGTGCGGGGCGTGCTGGCAGGAAGCAGCAGGACTCTCTCGCCCTGCTGGTCGCCACCAATGACGCCATGGATCAATACCTGGCCAATCATCCCGAATATCTGAGCAGCTCACCTGAAAAAGCGCTCGTGGATCCCAATAACCTGCTCGTTCTCTACCAACACCTGCGCTGCGCCACCTTTGAACTGCCTTTTTCGCCTGAAGAAAGTTATGGACCGATCGATCCCCTCCAACTCACTGAAATTTTCCAGGCAATGAGTGCTGCTGGTGAAGTCCTCAGCCGCAACGATACGCACTATTGGGTTGCGGACGCTTACCCTTCAGCTGAGATCTCCTTACGGTCTTCCACTCCGAATATCGTTTCCCTGCTGGTTGATGGACCCGACAAACCCACCCTGATCGGTCAGATGGATGCCCACAGCGCTGAATGGTTGGTCCATCCCCAGGCTGTATACTTACATGAAGCAGAAACTTACCTGGTTGAAAACCTCGACCTGGCTCAAGGGGTCTGCAATCTCAAACCCGCCCAACCGGATTACTACACCCTGCCAACGATCAAGACCACCATTGAAAACTTTGATGTGCGCTCCAGCCAACCGGTCGGGTCTTCCAACGTCAATAGCGGACCACTTTCTCTCTCCATCCGGGTTGAGGGTTTCAGGAAGATCCGCTGGCAGACCAATGAGACGCTCGAACGTCTGCCGCTGGATTTGCCGGCTCGAGGCTTGGAAACGGAAGGCGCTTGGTTTTCCATCGGTGAGCACCTCGTTGACCACCTCAGAGACCTTGCCCTGTGGAACTCCGATCAAAACGACTACGGTCCGGGCTGGTCTGCACTCAGGCAAAAGATCCTCGTCCGGGATCAATACATATGCGCTGCCTGCCATCAAACGTTCACCCCTGGTGAACTCCACGTGCATCATATCCAGCCTTTCAAGACTTTCGCCGATCCGCTGCAAGCGAATACGCCTTCCAACCTCGTCAGCCTGTGCCACCGCTGCCACGCGATCGTCGAAACACGTGTGCGGGTCATCTCGGGCATGGCTGGCGCGCGTCACGCCCTGCGCAACATTGCTCCACTGCTCATTATGTGTGACGATGCCGATATCGCCATGCTTTCCGAGCCAAAATCGATCCTCAACAACGGTCAACCGGCAATCCTGGTCTACGACACTATTCCAGGAGGCGTGGGGCTCTCCAATCAATTATTCGAAGATCATCGCTTCTGGCTTGAGCGAGCAGTTGAAATGATCAGCGATTGCCCTTGCGAGGATGGCTGCCCCGCTTGCGTCGGTCCTTTCGGTGAGGAAGGCTACGGCAGCAAGCGTGAATCCCTGGCTTTGCTGAAGGGACTGCTCAATGAGTGATTGGAACAATCTCTCCGAAAGGTTAAAACGTCTTGGCGTTCAACTGGGCATCTCGCAGCCTCTGCAGGCAAATTCCGGCAAGGTGCAGCAACTGGAAAAGCTTGTGCCTGGTCGTAATTTGAGCACGATATTCGGCGAGATTTTTTCCCTCAACCACTCGTACCCTGAGAATCACCAGCATGGTCACCTGCCCCTCAAACCTCTCACTCCTCATGATTGGCTGGCGCAGTGGGCTAAAGCGCCTTTCACCCCTGATCTCGAATCGTTGATCTTTCTGGATACCGAGACCACAGGACTTTCCGGCGGGACGGGGACCATGCCCTTCATGATTGGCGCTGGTCGCTTCATAAAGAATCAATTTGTGGTGGAACAGTTCTTCGTCCGCAACCCTGCCGAGGAAATCGCTCAGCTGGCAGCCTTATCTGAATTTGTTGAGGGCGTGGAGGGTATTGTCACTTATAACGGTAAATCGTTTGACCTGCCGATTATCAATACGCGCTACATCATGCAGCGCCTCTCAAACCCATTCACCGCTATCGCGCACTTTGACCTGCTGCACTTCACCCGCCGCATCTGGAAATCCCGCCTGGGTCAGTGTAATCTCGGCAATATCGAAACCCATGTACTCGGATTTCAGCGCGAACAGGCCGACATCCCCGGCTACCTGGTCCCGGACTTTTACCGCGAATACCTCTTCACAGGCGATGCCACCCATATGCCAGGCATTTTTTATCACAACGAAGTTGATGTGCTCAGCCTCTCAGCGCTCTTCAGCTGGCTGGCAGCTATCCTTGAGGACCCTTCCGACGATCGTTTCACAGACCCTGGCGATCTGCTCTCAGTTGGGCGCGTGTTGGAAATCCTCGAGCGTGAACAACTGGCTGACCAGGTTTACGCTTCCGATCGTCTCCAGCAACTTCCAAACTCGGATCGTCAAAAAAGCCTGCTTTTGCGCGCGAGACTCCAAAAACGCAAGGGAAACCTGGAAGAAGCGAGCGTGCTCTGGCAGGAAGCCGCGTCTGCAGGCTCTTTGGAGGCTTTGATTGAGCTGGCAAAATATTTTGAACACCAGCTGCGTGACTATGAAAAAGCAATGGTTTGCACGGACCAGGCAATCTCCATTTGCTCTGACACCCCGCTGACGGATTCACTGAAGCACCGTAAATCTCGGCTTGAAGCAAAAATTCTAAAGAACATTCCAGGAGAAAGCTAGTCCACTCAGAAAATACGATCGCACGCAACTTTTACTCCGGCAGGTCAATGATCCCAGGAGCATCGCAATATTTAGGGGAATTTTTCAGGCACATTTGCCTGACCAGCGGGATCCGTCTTCGAAAGAATTTTTACCATTTACACGCCTTCCGATCTCCCCGCAAGACAGAACTTCATGATATAGTTAATTGCTTAGCTTTTCACTCATATTTAAGGAGAATTTTTATGTCAGGACATTCCCATTGGTCCACGATCAAACGCAAAAAGGGTGCGGCAGACGCCAAAAAAGGCGCCATGTTCACCCGTCTCGCCCGCGAAATTGCGCTCGCCGCGCGTAACGGCGGAGGCGATCCTTCGATGAACGTCTCACTTGAGCTCGCCATTGACCGCGCAAGAGCCAGCAACATGCCCAAAGATAGCATCGAACGCGCTATCAAACGAGGTGCCGGTGATGACAAAGATGGCATCGAATTGCTTGAAATCACTTACGAGGGTTACCTCGGCAAAGGCGCGTCAGCCATCATTGAATGCGTTACTGAAAATCGCAATCGCACGGTTGCAGACCTGCGCCACATCCTTTCCAAAGGCGGCGGAGACCTTGCAAGCAACGGTTCAGTCAGCTGGCAATTCGACCGAAAAGCAATCTATACCGTGAAATCTGATGGAAAAAATTTCGACAAAGCCTTTGAAGCCGCTCTTGAAGCCGGTGCGGATGATGTTACCGAAGAGGATGGTTACATCGAAATTGTCGGTCCTGCTGAAACTTTCAAAGCCATTCATGACAGCTTGGCTAATGTCGGTCTGAAAACTGAAGACGCTGGTTTACGCATGATTCCCAAACAGGAAATTGAGCTCGACCCTGACCAGACACTTTCTGTCCTTAAAGTCATTTCTGCTCTTGAGGACAGTGACGACGTTCAGAATGTTTACTCAAACCTCAAGTACACTGAAGAGGATTTTGAGAAGTTGGAGGAAGATTAAGCATTAATGCTGATTTTGGGTATCGATCCAGGTCTAACTCGCACGGGTATCGGTCTCATTCGCCTCAATCAACGCAATGAACCTGAATTAGTTCACTACGAAGTCATAGATTCAACGGCTGTGAGCTCAACCTCCAGCCGTTTGATTTTTCTTTATGATCGATTATCTGAGGTGATTGAAGCCTACCAGCCGACGGAATCCGCCATGGAAAAGCTCTTTTTCCAGCGTAACATCACGACCGCGATGTCAGTCAGTGAAGCTCGCGGCGTGGCGACTTATTGCCTTGCCCGTTGCGGTCTCCCAATCGCTGAATACACACCTAACGAGGTCAAACAGTCCGTCTCCGGGAATGGTCGCGCGGATAAAAAGCAAGTGCAAAGCATGGTTAAACTGCTGCTTGATCTGAGAGAAATCCCCCAGCCTGATGATGCTGCCGATGCGCTTGCTGTCGCCCTCTGCCACGCCAGCCATCTCAATTTACGCAGATTGATGGAGTAATCTGATGATTACCAGCACTGCCAACGAACACATCAAAGCCCTGCGCAAGCTGGACCAGGCGAAAGAGCGCCGCTCCAGCGGCAATTTCCTGGCAGAAGGGCTCAAGGCAGTCGGTCAGGCCTTTGATTCCAGCGCGCAAATCCACGAACTCCTGGTCTCTCCCGAGCTGCTCATCAGTGAATATGGTCATTCTCTGACAGAGCGGGCACACGAGCGCGAGATACCCGTCCTGGAATTGAGCCCGTCGGTCTTTGCCACGCTTGCCCGCAAGGAAAAACCCCAGGGTATTGCGGCGCTCATCGCCCAAAACTGGTCAGATATCCACTCAGCAAGCGCCTACTATGGCTCATTTTGGGTTGCCCTCGAATCGATCCAAAACCCGGGCAACCTCGGCACCATCCTGCGCACTTGCGACGCGGTCGGCGTCAGCGGCTTGATCCTGCTGGATGATTCCACTGACCCTTACGATCCTGCCGCAGTAAAAGCCTCCATGGGATCGATCTTCACCGTACCCCACTTTCGCGCGGATTTCAACGATTTAGAAGACTTTTTAAAGCGCAGCACGGATCTTGAGGTGATTGGCACCTCCGATAAAGCCGCTGCCTCTGCATTTGAAGTACCCTTCCCGCCTACTGTCCTTTTGTTGCTTGGCAGTGAGCGCCAGGGACTCTCTGACCAATACGTATCTCTTTGCTCCCAGATGCTGCGCATCCCAATGGAAGGGGCATGTGACTCCCTCAACATCTCTGTCGCCGCAGGGGTCATGCTCTACCAAATCTACCAAAACCGCCACCCTGAACGGAGGCTATCATGATCGCTTCAATATCCGGTAAAGTCATTCAGCTGACCAAGGAAACTGTCATCATCGACATCAACGGTCTTGGCTTTGAAGTTTTTGTTCCCAAACCTTTATTGTCTGACACAGAAACAGGTGATTTGCTTTACCTTTACTCCTATATGCTTGTTCGTGAAGACAATATTTCGCTCTTTGGCTTTTCCAGCATGGAAGAAAAGCAACTGTTCCTTGAATTTCTGGCGGTTGGCGGCGTCGGTCCAAAACTTTCGTTGTCAATCCTTTCAAGCCTTTCCATCGACAACATTCGCTCTGCCATTCTGAGCGAAAAACCGGACTACTTCAGCCGCGTTCCGGGCATCGGCAAGAAGACTGCTCAGAAGATCATCATCCAGATGCAGGGAAAACTGCCTGACAGCGATGGTCTGGCTATCCGCAGCATCACAGATGTGGATGATGCCGTGGTCGATGCCCTCATTTCGCTCGGATACAGCGTTGTGGAGGCTCAGACCGCGCTGCAAACCATCCCCAAAGACACACCTGATGATGTTGAAGCAAAACTTCGTATCGCCTTACAGTTTTTTGACCATTTTTAGGCTTGTTTTTTACCTGCCATAGAGATGGTAAAATTAAAGATTGAAGATCATTGAGTAAATGGAATAAACATGGGACTTTCTCGGGAATTAGGCATAGACCTCGGCACTTTCAACACGCAGATCGCGGAAGGCAATCAGATCCTTCAGCAAGAACCAACTGTTGTGGCAATAGTCGTCAACGAAATGAAAATGGTCGAATATGGCACTACCGCCCTCGGCATGATGGGACGTGTGCCTGAATCGATCGAGGTCATTCGCCCTCTTCGACACGGTGTCATTGCTGAATATGAACTGACCGAGATTTTCATGCGTGAACTGATCAAGAAAGTCACTGGTCCAACCCTTTTCTTCAAACCCCGCTTGCTCATTTCCGCCCCCTATGGGGTCACCAGCGTCGAGAAGCGCGCGGTTGTGGAAGCAGGCTTGGGAGCTGGCGGTCGCGAGGTGAACATCATCCCTCAACCGTTGGCTGCCGCGCTTGGCGTGGACCTGCCCATCAACACCCCCACTGGCAACATGATCATCTGCCTGGGCGCCGGCACAACTCAGGCTGCGGTAATCTCCATGACCGGCATTGTCAGCGCTGAAGGCAACCGCACCGCCGGCTTAAAACTGGATGAAGCCATCATAAATTATGTTCGGAAGAAATTCGGTCTGATCATTGGTCAACCCACCGCTGAACAACTAAAGCTCAACATCGGCGCAGCCACCCCCACCCAGGAAGAAAAAACGATGGAAATCCAGGGACAGGACCAGGTCTCTGGTCTTCCCAAACCCGCCAGCCTCACCACAAACGAAATCGTCGAGGCTCTTCAGCCTCCCCTGGAGGAGATCGTCGCCGCAATTCGCCGGGTTCTAGAGAAAACACCCCCTGAATTGATCTCTGACATCATCGATCGTGGCGTGGCTCTCTGTGGGGGCACCTCGCTTCTGAAAGGTCTGGACAAATACCTCACGGTCGCGTTGGGCATCCCCGCTTACGTAGTCGAAAACCCCGTAACCTGCACCGTTGAGGGAGCAGCCAGGGGTTTTTCAATTCTCGAGGTTATTCTTCGCAATCAGGGTCGGTAGATTCTCCTATTACAAGTAAAAAGTAAAGGTTTGCAGACTCAGAACAGGGTCGATATTAGCAAGCCGGACGCCTTCAGGCACCTTTAGCGTTACTGGCGTGTAGTTGAGGATCGCCTTCACCCCACAGCGTATCAACTGATCCGCCATTTCCTGCGCGTTTGCAGCCGGCACGGTCAGGATGGCAATCGGAATGCCCCGCGGGCAAATGTGGTTTTGCATCTCGCTGACATCCGTCACTTGTATACCGGCAAAGGTCTGCCCAATGATAGCCGGATCATTATCAAACGCCATCACGATCTCAAACCCCTTGTGGGAGAAACCCTGGTAACTTAATAACGCCTGACCCAGGTGGCCGACCCCAACCAACACGACTTCCCATACGCGATCCAGGTTAAGGATGCTTCTCAAGGACTCGAGCAGATTGATCACGTTGTAACCCATGCCCTGCTTGCCAAAGCCCCCAAAGAAAGACAGGTCTTTGCGGATTTGTGCAGAGGTGACGTCCAAATACTCAGCCATCTCCTGTGA
Source organism: Anaerolineaceae bacterium UBA6133 (assembly GCA_002435825.1). Taxonomy (GTDB): domain Bacteria; phylum Chloroflexota; class Anaerolineae; order Anaerolineales; family Anaerolineaceae; genus Mesolinea. Next base: position 24,672 of record DIVL01000044.1, on the reverse strand, counting down.
TGACACGCTCTCCCGACCTTCACGCATCAGTTGGTTGAGTCTCTGGATGTAAACAGGTAGTCTTGCAACGACAACTTCTGGAATTAGTGTTTTTACCATATAGCCCTTAATAATAATTTACTATAATATGAGTTCAGAATACGTCTTTGATGTTATCATGATAGTGTTCACTATATTATATAGGTTTTTGTCGGATGCATCGTGTTATGCTGATTACAGAACAAGTATCTAAGGAGTTCCTATGAAAGCTGGCAGCGTTATTTCCTACATTCTCGCGGCAATCTTTATCATTTTTTCCTTTTTGCTCCTGCTCGGAGCAGGTGGCGAAGGCGGTTCCCCGTCCTGGATCATCTACGGGATTATTGGTCTGATTTTGGGATTCGTGCTGATTTTTGCCGGCGTCCGCCTGGCAGCCGCGTCCAAACAGACTGTCCAAAACGTGACCTACAACGTTGATCTTCCGGGCAATGTCCAGATGGATACCATCAAGTGCCAATCATGCGGCGCTCCACTGGCTCCCGACGATATGAAACTTGTCAATGGCGCGGTCACTGTGCAGTGCCATAGCTGCGGCACGACTTATCAGGTCACTGAACAACCAAAATGGTAAGCATATGAATAAACTTAAGCGTGTTTTCTTATTGTTAAGTCTCCTCCTGTTGCTGATTCCGCTCGGATCAGCCCAGGCTCAGGACTATCGCTTTTCCCTTTCCGCTTATGAAGTTGAAGCCTATCTTGAAGCGGATGGCACACTGACCCTGTATTACTACATGGCTTTTCAAAACGACCCTTCCGGGCATGCAATCGATTTTGTTGATCTCGGATTGCCTACCACCCAATACAAGCTTTCCGACATCAAGGCAGAAATTAACGGGATGGAACTGCCCGAAGTCAATGATTCAGCTTATGTCCAGGGAGCCGAACTGGCGCTTGGTGAGTATGCCATCCAGCCTGGCCAAGCCGGCGTTGTTACCGCCTGGGTCTATGGTGTCAAGGGAATTTTGAGCCCATATGACGGCGAAGATCGCACGGATTATGCTAATTTCTTCTTTGTACCGAACTATTTTGATTCCCAGTACGATCGCTCTCAGAACACCGAATATCGCATGACCATCATCCTCCCCCCTGCGGTTGGCGCAGAGGAGGGCGTATGGTATCGACCCTCAGGCTGGCCTGGCTCAGGCGACCCTGAAGCCACCCTGACCACCGATGGACGCGTCAATTACTCCTGGTACACCACCAACGCAGACGTCCACAGCGAATACTTTTTTGGCGCTGCTTTCCCTGCTTCTGCAGTTCCTGAAGGCGTGCTGATACCCAAGAGCCCCTCACAATCTGATGGTGGCTATACTGTTTCTCCTGCGCCTAGCTTCATTTCCAGTTTGTGGAACACCATTAAGTGCGCTTTCTTCCCACTTCTTTTTATTGGCTTCTTCATTTTCGTAATTATCCAGGGAAAGAAGCAAACCGATAAACGCAAAATGCAGTACCTGCCTCCAAAAATTTCCATCGAAGGTAAGGGCATCAAGCGCGGTCTCACCGCCGTCGAAGCCGGCATTCTGCTGGAAGAACCGCTCGACAAGATCCTGACCATGATTCTCTTCGGGCTGCTGAAAAAAGAACTGGTGACCGTCCTCAATCGTGATCCCCTGAAGATCGATATTGTCGAGACACTGCCAGAAGGTCTGTATCCTTACGAAAAGGCTTTCCTTGAATCATTCAAGGATGAAAACAAAACCAAGCGTCGGGCAGGGATCAAATCACTCATGATTGACCTGGTCAAATCCGTTGCGGACAAAATGAAAGGCTTCAGTTCAAAGGAGACCAAGGACTACTATCAAGACATCATCCGCCGTGCTTGGCAGGCCGTTGAAACTGCCCAGACTCCTGATGTCAAGAGCGCTCAGTATGACCACACGCTCGAGTGGACCATGCTCGACAAGGAATTCAACAACCGCACCGAGCGCACCTTCACCGGGCAGCCGGTTTACGTGCCGATTTGGTGGCCGCGTTACGACCCGACCTATAAACCTGTGATGAGCAGCGGTGGCAGCGGCGGTCTGGCAGTCCCTGTCACATCCGACAGCGGATCTGGCGGTAGTCGTCCTTCCATCAACCTGCCCAGCCTGCCTGGTGCTGACTTCGCCGCTTCAATGGTGACTGGCGCTTCCAATATGGCTGCGGGTGTGATCGGCAATGTAACTGACTTCACCTCCTCAGTCACCAACCGCACCAACCCAATCCCCGTCACCACCAGCCGTAGTGGCAGCGGTGGTTTCCGTGGCAGCGGTGGCGGTTCTTCCTGCGCTTGTGCCTGCGCTTGCGCTGGCTGTGCCTGTGCTTGCGCCGGTGGTGGTCGATAACCACTCGCCTGGTCGGATCAACTGATGATAAAGTCGCTCAGTGAAGGGATGTACCAATACGACATCGCCGATACCGACTCCAAGTCGCGCGTTCATTTGCGAGTCGATCCGGACCTTAGCGGTCTGTTGGTCGTTAACGCTTCCCGCGTTATCCACCTCAACCCTACCGCGCTCTATATGGCTTACCTCACCCTTGAAAAAACTGATGAGAAAACCGCCCTTCAAGCGCTGCAGGCTCGTTTCAACGCCCCTTTCAGGCAGCTAAAACAGGACTACCTCGAGACGCGTACTCGCGTTGAAGCTTTGATCGACGAGAAATCCGGTTTATGCCCGGTGTGTGATCTCGGGCTCGAGATGGATCTGCCCTTCAGCCAGGAGTTAAGCGCGCCCTATCGTATGGACCTCGCGCTCACGTATCGCTGCAATAACGATTGCGCCCATTGCTATAATGCCCGCGTTCGCACCTATCCGGAGCTCCCCACCCAAAGCTGGAAGTCTATTCTGGACAAGATTTGGAGCCTGAAAATCCCCCACGTTGTCTTTACTGGCGGGGAACCGACTCTGCGCCCGGATTTAGCAGAACTGGTCGCTTATGCCCAGCAAACCGGGCTCGTGGCAGGTCTCAACTCTAACGGACGCAAACTATCCGATCCCGCTTTTGTGGCCAGGCTTGTTGAAGCTGGTCTTGACCATATCCAGATCACGCTCGAGTCGAACCGTCCCGACGTGCACGACCAAATGGTGCGCAGCCAGGGTGCCTGGGAGCAAACCGTGCAAGGCGTGCGGAACGCGGTCAACAGCAAGCTATACATGATGACCAACACCACCCTGCTCGAAAACAACGAAGCCTACCTGCTCGAACTCCTTATTTTCCTGCGGGATCTCGGCGTTCCGACTGTGGGATTGAACGCCCTGATCTATTCAGGCAAGGGCAGCACGGTCAACACCGGTCTCAGAGAGCAGGAGCTGCCAAAGTTGCTTGAAATCGCGACAGACTTCACCCAAAAGAGCGGTCAGCGCCTGATCTGGTACACCCCCACCCAGTACTGCCATTTCGACCCCCTCCAGCTTGAGCTCGGGATCAAGGGTTGCACTGCTGCTTATTACAATATGTGCATCGAACCGGACGGTCAGGTGATCCCTTGCCAGTCATACTACGAAGCTCTCGGGGATTTTCTTGACGCCCCTTGGTCTGCTATCTGGGAACATCCGCTTGCGCTTTCCTTGCGCCTGCGCAAGGACGTTCCGCAAGCCTGCAAAACCTGTGATTTTTTTATCGAGTGCAGTGGCGGCTGCCCGCTGGCTCGTGAACATCAAAACCCGCAGCCCATTTACCGCGATCTTGTGTTGAGAAGGAGCTAAGCATGGCAGCAAAGACTACTAATCTACGCGCAAATAAGGAATCATTTAAACCATTGCCCCCTGGTTTCTATACCTATCACACCGCAGCTGAGTCGCCGGACCAATTCCGCCTGCACCTGCGCGTTGAACCTGACGGCGAAGGAATCCTGGTTGTCAATGCTGCCACTGTGCTGCATCTCAACCAGACTGCCACCGAATTTGCTTATCATCTGATCCAGGGCAAGGATAACGTCCAGATCGTGGATGTCCTCTCCGAACGCTATAATGCCACGCGCGAAGTTCTGATGCACGATGTTCAACTGTTTATCGACCAGATCCTCTATCTCGGTCGCCAGAATGATCTCTCACCGTCCGCCACCATCGGTTTTGAGTCGCACGTTTTTGACAAAAACCTCAGTGCTCCCATGCGCATTGACTGCTGCCTCACCCACCGCACATTAGCAGACAGCGATGACCACCTGCTGGTTTCTAATGAACTGACAACTGGGGACTGGAAATCACTCCTGACAAAGCTCTACAACGCTGGCATCCCCCATGTGGTCTTTTTTGGCGGGGAACCCACCCTTCGGCATGACCTGCTGGATCTCATGGCTTTCACCGAGCAGCTTGGGCTCGTCAGCGGCTTGGTCTCCTCAGACCCGGATCTCAAAAATCCTGCCGTCCTGCTGCCGCTGATTGAAGCTGGTCTGGATCACCTCACTTTCAGCCTTGATCCCTCAAGTCCGGAGGATCTGCAAGATTTATCGAACATCCTTGACCAGGACCTTTTCACTTGCCTGCGGCTGCCTGTCCATTCCAATCGTGATTACCATGACCTCATTCGTGAACTACAGGATCTCGGTGCCAACGCCTTCAACTTCCTCCCCGAAGATGAATTCTCGCATGCTAACGCCAACCAACTGCAGCATGAACTCAGCGAAAGCGGCGTCGTCTTCGTGGATGATATGCCGCTCACCTATCGCTTTCACGATCCCCAGCCCATCTTTAGCCTCTGGGACCCTGACTCACAGCCTTCGCAGCAGCTTGTGATCCAACCAGATGGCAGCCTTGCAGATCACGCCGGCAGCCAAAACAATTATGGCAGCCTGCTGCACGAAGATTGGTCCAGTCTCTGGTCCCGTGTAATGGCTGGAGGTGTTGCTTGAAAATTTCTGATTGGCACGAACGTTTTAAACTTCAATCGTCCTGGACACACGATTTACGCAACTTTATTTTTGCAAAAATCAACGCTCAGCCCGGTCAGAATCTCTTGGATGTCGGGGTTGGCACCGGGGCTTTGCTGGATGAATACACGAGTCGCGGCTTGCAGGTCACCGGTCTGGATCTCGACCTTGAAAACTGCCAGTTTTCGAACATGCACCCTTCAAAGTCGACCATTTTCAATGCTGATGCCCACCACATGCCCTTCAAAGCGCGCCAATTTGACCTGACGGTGACCCATTACGTTCTGCTCTGGGTCCATGACCCAGCCCAGGTGGTCGATGAAATGAAACGCGTCACCAAAACCGGCGGCTACGTGGTTGCTTTCGCCGAACCCGATTACCACTCGCGCATTGACTATCCACAAGTGTTCCAAGACCTTGGCAAAATCCAGAATCGCTCCCTCGCCTTCCAGGGTGTTGATCTCAGTATGGGGCGAAAACTGGGGCACATCTTCCGCACGATTGGACTGAAGGATGTCCGACTTGGTTTGCTAGCCGGACAGTGGCGCTACCCTGAAAAAGATGTTTTTGATCAAGAATGGGATATCATTGCTTTCGATCTCGGTGGTTTGGTTCCAGTGGATGAAATTATCACCATGAAGGAACGCGCGTTGAAGTCCTGGCTGGCTGGAGAATCTACCGTTTTCATCCCGACATTTTACGCGTACGGCATGGTGTAGACCTCGCCCAAATTATATCTCACCACGCAAAGAATGCGTATGAAAAAGACAAAATTGGTTTTGGTCGTCATCACATTTGTCCTGCTTTTTTCCGTCCCTACGGCTTCTGGTACCAGTCAAACACCAACCTGCCCATCCGATCCAACCGTCCAAGAGATCCTGAACCAAGTCACTGAAGACGCTGTAACCCAGTGGATCCGCAACTTCAGCGGTGAGGATTTTGTTCCTATTGGTGTATCTCAGAAAAAAATTCTTACCCGTCACTCTTACCAGTTGTTCAATATGAACGTCAATGCCCTGGCTTATCCTTACCTCGGCGAACAGCTTGAGAGTTTTGGCTATCTACTGGGCACCTATCTCACCGACCACTCTTTTTCCTCCTCAAAAGTCTTTGAAAGCAAAGAGAAACTTATCAGGGATTGGATTGGTAAGGATTGCGACGGGCTACTCTCTCTGGACCAAATCATCGCTTTTCCTGATAAGAGTTATACCTGGAAAAATAAGATTGTCACCATCCCGGGGCATGGTCCCAACGCTGATGAGATCGTCCTGATGACTGCTCATCTCGACAGCACTTCCACTTCCCCTATCACGAACGCGCCAGGCGCGGAAGATAACGCCAGCGGTGTGGCTGCCCTGATGGAAGCCGCTCGCCTGTTCCGTTTCTACAAGTTCGACCGCACCATTAAGATCATTTTCTTCACGGGCGAAGAGCAGGGCTTGCTCGGGAGCGTGGCATATGTGGCTGATTATCCTGAGGAAATGGATGTCATCTTGGGGGTCGTAAACCTGGACATGTTTGGCTATGATAGCAATGATGACCGCTGCTTCGAACTGCATGTGGGTACGCTGGCAGATTCAAACGTGGTTGGGACTTGCTTCACTGACGTCATTAACAACTATGGGCTCAATTTGACTTACGACTATCTCACCAGCGGAGCGACTGGCGCTTCTGACCACGCCTCGTTTTGGTATGCCGGTGTTGGAGCAGTTGAGGTTCTTGAAAACTATTTCGACAATAGTAACATTCCTGGAGGTTGTGATGGACGGGATAAAAATCCGTACTATCACACCACCAACGACAAAATTGCTGAAATGAATTTACCTGTCACACTCTCGATCGCACAGGCTGGGATTGGCACTGCCGCCAGCCTTGCAGAACCAATTGGACCATGCTTTGCCGCTGACCCGGATATTACAGCTACCGCCAATACCAATTCCATCTTGCTTACCTGGCCGGAAGTGGTTGACGCCGACGTTTACAATGTCTACCGCAGCGACACCTCTTGCGAAGGCACCTTCAGCCAGATCGCGCAGGTGACCGCCAACGGCTACGAAGACACCAACGTCGAGTTAGGTACGTCTTATTCGTATAAAGTCCAGGCAGCCGAAACAGGAGCCGTCTGCTTCTCGCAAATGTCCAACTGCGCCGTCGCCGGGCTCGGAGAACCGGTCTTCTTTGATTTCTACATCCCGTTGATCATCGCCGGGGAATAGAAATTGTCAAAATCGTCGTCGTAGGGGCGAAGCATCCCGATAATCAATTCCACCTCACAAGATTATTAATTTTAAGGATGCTTCGCCCCGACCATTCATCCAATACACTTCATCCATATGCTTGGGGGTCATAATGCTGGGAGCAAAGATCTTCACTTCTTTCGTCATTCTCAGGAAATAATTAGTCGTAGGTCAGGTTGCGCAGCCTGCCCCGTGTAACTTTACGGGGTTCAACCTGACTTCGAAATCCTATCTTTTTTGAGGACGTTATCTGCCACCATTCGTGACGTCAGGTTCAACTGAAGAACCTGACCTACACATTATTCTTAAATGTTCAATTGCGCCGTCGACAAGTAGCACGCTACTTGGTAGAGGCAACGCAATGCAAAGCCTCCACTTACGGGATCGTGCGAGGCATTTGATTGTTAGGTCTCCCACCACTAATACTCCTGCATTCTCGACACTGTGGATGGATCAAGACCCATACATACGTCACAATTTTCTCTTCCTAATTCCCTGAATCAAAAGACCCCGGGACGAATCGTCCCAAGGTCTTCTCTGTCGGGGCGAAAGGATTTGAACCTTCGACCTCTTGCACCCCATGCAAGCACGCTAGCCGGACTGCGCCACGCCCCGAGAACAAGCATTATACATGCACCCCCGCCTTTTCGCAAGGGTTTTAAATTTTCGTTCTCCTAACGCTTGCTAATCTTCGCTGCAATCCAATTCCTGGCGGTCTGCTTCACCTGCACAAATACGACCAACAGCAACACAATTTCAAGGCACAAAGTAACGCTGCAGTTCATTTTTAACGAGGTCGAGCGTCGCGAAAGATCGCTCTCCCACGAACCTGCCCCCCAACGCGCCAGGATTGATCACACGGGTCGAGCCAACCCTCTCATCCCGAAAACGATGGGTGTGCCCATGGATGACGTAGTCGTAATCCCCGCTTTCAATGCGTTTCTCCTGCTCAGTTCTGTGGTCGCCGTGGATCATGAATATGCGTTTGCCTGCCAGAGTCAGGTCAAGCATTTCATCGCACACAAAACGGTTCGACACCCTGCCAGCTTTCGAAGAAATCAGCAATGGATCATCGCCGTTGCCAAAAGACAAAACCATAGAAAATTCCTTGAGTTCTTCCAACAGCTCTGCCGAGATCAAATCACCCGCGTGCATGATAACTTTGATGCCCTGCGCTCTGAAAATTTTGAGTGCGTAACGCATACCGGGGCGGTTGTTGTGAGTATCGCTCATCAAGCCAATTAACATATCATTTTCCATTTCTGAGAGGCTATTATAATCTGCCCGTCAGAGGCTCCATGTGGTAAACTTTATCTGGTATAAAATGTGCAATCCAAAAGTCTAACAGGAGAACCCGACATGACTTCATCACTTCAACAAGGTATCGACGCGGCAAAATCAGGCATGATGGAACAAGCCCTGGTGCATCTTAAGGATGCGATTGTTGAGGAGCCCGAAAACGCCAACGTTTGGGTCTGGCTCTCTGCCATCATTGAAGATGAAGAAAAGCAGGTCATTTTCCTCAAAAAAGCGCTCGAGATCGATCCATCCAACCGCCCTGCCCAGCGTGGTCTGGCATTCATCGAACGTAAAAAATACATCCCGCCCAAGCCTGGTGAGAAGCTTTCGGATTACACCAAGCCCATCGGCGTGTTTAAAACTCCCACTCAGGCAGCCGCAAATGTTGCCGCTTCCGCCCATGCAGACCGCCCTGCGCCGCAACCGCAGCCAGTTGCCGTCAACCCCCAACCGGTTGCCGCACCGCAGCCAGTTTCTGCGCCTGCCACACGCCGCCCCTGGCTGGACATCCTGCTTTACGGTCTTACTTTGACAGTTTTCATCATCATCGGCATCCTGATCGGCACCACACTCTTAAACGTTGAGATACCTTTCCTCTCGCGCCCGACGCCGGTCCTTGTGACGCAACCACCTTCTGAAGGCGTTTTTGCCCTCAATGAAGGCTTGTACGCCGAGATGAAGCTTTTTGACCTTCTTCCTGATACAGAGGAAGGCATCCCACAATTGAAAAACCGGCAACCAACGATAGTTATCAATAATTTCTTTGCCACACTTGACCGGTTGCAATTTATTGATGAAAAAGGGGAATTAGTTCCCTACATGGCCACCCAGGCTGAAAACAAAATACAGATGCTTGAGCCCGCTCAAGAATTGATACCCGGTCGATATTGCCTTGTTTTAAAATTCAATCCGGAAGAAACTAAAGCACTTTACTGGTGTCTGAAAGTAATCGATTAATATCGATCGGATGTCAGTTCATAACCAATCCCACCAGGCAACCCTAATGCATGCATTAAACACGATTCTTGAAAAAAAACTGCTCGCGGAAAAAATTAACCAGTATGTCATTTTTTCACCCCACATAGCCAGAAAAGCTAAAGCCGGTCAATTCATCATCTTGCGTCTTGACGACGGCGGCGAACGTGTGCCTATGACGATTGTTGATCACGATTCAAGCGAAGGCACCATCACCCTGATCGTTCAGACGGTCGGCAAAACCACCATGATGCTCGAGGCTCTCCAGCCGGGAGAGATCATCCATGATGTCCTGGGTCCCCTTGGCAATCCTTCCGAGATCAAGAATTTTGGCAGGGTGGCTGTAATTGGCGGTGGTGTCGGCGCAGCTGTTGCTTATCCGGTCGCCAAAGCTCTCAAACTGGCTGGCAACCACGTCACATCCATTGTCGGTGCCCGCAACAAAGACTTTATCATCCTCAAACCTGAAATTGAAGAGGTCAGTGACCGCCTTCTCATCACCACCGATGACGGTTCCTCCGGACTGCACGGTTTTGTTACTGACCAGCTGCGCTTGCTGCTTGAAGCCGGCGAGCGTTTCGATTACATCCTCGCGATCGGTCCGCTCTTCATGATGCGTGCCGTCGCGGACCTTACCAAGCCTTATGGAATTCCAACCACAGTCAGTCTCAACACCATCATGGTTGATGGTACCGGCATGTGCGGCGGCTGCCGTGTGCAGGTAGGCGACAAGGTCAAATTCACCTGCGTTGATGGTCCTGAATTTGATGGACACCTGGTGGATTTCGAAACAGTCATTCACCGCAACCGCACCTACAACCACCCTGAAGACTGCCGTCTTGATACGCAGATAGCCGACATAGAAATTGCGCTGCTCGAAGAACAGTCTCCCCAGTCGCCTAAAGAGCGTCAGATCATGCCCGAGCTGCCCGCTCATGAACGCGTACGCAACTTCCAGGAGGTTGCCCTCGGACTCACACCAGAGCAAGCTCTTATTGAAGCTGAAAGATGCCTGCAGTGCCGCACGCCACTCTGCGTGGAAGGCTGCCCGGTTGCTGTAAAAATTCCACAATTCATCCAGTTGATCAAGCAAGGCGATCCGGTTGGCGCAGGTCGCTTGATCAAGACTGACAACGCGCTCCCACGCGTCTGTGGACGTGTCTGCCCGCAAGAGGATCAATGTGAAGGCGCGTGTATTCTCATTCGAAAAGGCAAACCGATCAACATCGGCGCGCTTGAACGCTATGTTTCGGACGCGCTTGCCGCTGCTGAGCCCGAAGTTCAGCCATCGCCAAACCAAACAGCTTTTAAAGCCGCTATGATAGGTTCCGGACCTGCCAGCTTGAGCTGCGCTGGTGATCTTGTGCGCGCTGGCGTGCAAGTGACAGTTTTTGAAGCCTTTCACGATTTCGGCGGTGTTTTGCGCTATGGCATCCCGGAATTCCGCCTTCCCAAGTCCATCGTCGCCCAGGAAGTCGATTCGCTTGCGCAAGCGGGGGTCAACTTCGTGCCTAACACCCTCATCGGCGCTATTTTCACTATTGATGAGCTGCTCAAAAATGAGAAGTTTGACGCGGTTTTCATTGGAACCGGTGCCGGATTGCCCAACTTTCTGGGTATAGAAGGAGAATCGCTGGTTGGCGTCTATTCTGCCAACGAATTCCTGACGCGTGTCAACCTAATGAAAGCTTACGAATATCCGTTCGTTGATACGCCCATCCTCAACATGCTCAATAAAACAGTAGGCGTTTTTGGCGGCGGCAACACTGCCCTCGACTCTGCCCGTGTCGCCTTGCGTCTCGGAGCAGCCAAAGTCACCATCATCTATCGCCGCACCCAAGCCGAAATGCCCGGCCGCAAGGATGAAATCGAGCATGCCATTGCTGAAGGCGTCGACTTCGCCTACCTGAGCGCTCCACTGGCGTTCCATGGCGACCAGGAAGGTCGCCTCACCGGCGTTCGCCTGCAAAAAATGGAGCTTGGTGAACCCGACGCGTCCGGTCGCCGCCGTCCCATCCCACTCGAGGGATCCGAATACAAGATGGATCTCAAAATTGCCATTGTAGCCATTGGAAATGGGTCCAACCCTATCATCCATCAGACAACCCAGGGGTTGAACGTGGACAAGTGGGGGCATATCCTGGTTGACCCTGAAACCTCGCAAACCTCCATCCCGGGCGTTTATGCAGGAGGAGACATCGTCACAGGCGGCGCGACGGTCATCAAGGCCATGGGCGCCGGCCGCAAAGCCGCAGCCAGTATTCTGCGTCAATTTGGTTTGGAGCTGCACGCATGACCCGCATTGTTTGCCTGGGCGCTGGCAGCTCTTCCTTTGGGCAGAGCACCCTCATCACTCTCCTGCGCAGCGAAGTACTCAAAAATGCTGAGCTCGCTTTGGTGGACACCAACCCCGAGTCGCTCGCCATCATTACCGAATTCGCAAATTGGCTCAATTCCGCCTGGAACTGCCAAAAAACGATTACCAGCCACTCATCCCACAAAACTGCTCTGAAAGGGGCTGATTTTGTCATCTCCGCGGTCGAAGTGCAGCCCCGCGAGCAGCTTTGGCAGGAAGATTTTGAGCGCACGCTGCCCCTTGGCATCCGCCAACCCTACGCCGAAAATGGAGGACCTGGCGGCTTCGCCCATGCGGCCCGCAACGTCAATACCATTCTGGAAATTGCGCACGACATGGAGGAGCAGTGCCCCGATGCCTGGTTTATCAACTTCACCAACCCCATGCATCGCATCTGCTACCTGATCCACAAGTACTCAAAAATCAAGGTGGTGGGGCTCTGCCATCAGCTTACCGCGGGCTACGCGATGGTTGCCAAAGCCCTCGTCTTGCAGTATCAGCTCTCCGGAGCCGATGACTTCCTAAGTACCCATGCCGACCCATGCAACGATAAGCCCCTGGCGCACATGGCTGCCCAGGGTATTGAGCATTTTGCCATCAAAGCTGCCGGGCTCAATCACTTCACCTGGCTGCTCGAACTCCACAACCGCAAAACAGGTGAGGATCTCTATCCGCGCTTCCGCCAGGCTTGGCAGGAGCTTCCGGAAAGCTTTGAGCCCCTCACCCGCCGCGTCTTCGACGCCTTTGATCTCTTCCCTATCCCTGGCGATGAACACCTTTGCGAATACCTGCCCTGGATGTCTGATGCGGTCGAGAAGCCGTGGCAAAAGTTTGACATTTCTCTGTACGATTGGGCTTACTTTGCCAGGCATCGCGACCTGATGTGGCAGCAGCTCAAGCAGGATATTCTCACAGGTACTCCTTCGGAGGAGTATGCCTGCACTCACTCAGAAGGCGCGGTAGAGATCATTGAAGCCATCCTGACTGATTCCAATCTCTTGTGGGAAGCGGTCAACATCCCCAACGCCGGTCTGATTGAAGGATTACCTGAAGACGCGATCGTAGAAGTACCTGCGATTATTAACCGCAGCGGCATTCACGGTCAGCCTATCGGCTCCCTGCCAATTGGAATCACAGCCTTATTGCAGCGGGAAGTGGTCACCAGCCAGCTGTGCATCGATTCCGTCGTCAAAGGCGATCGCACCCTGGCTATGCAAAGCGTGTTGCTTGACCCTACCATCACCGATCTGGACCAGGCAGAACGCGTTCTCGAACAGATTCTGACCAGCTCAAGCCGCTTTCTCCCCCAATTTTTCAGCTAAAGGAAAACCCATGAAAGATCCCAAAATTATAGATATTGGCGAAGCTCCGGGCAACGCGGAAGACCTGCGCTCAGCTTTTACGCGCGGGTTGGTTGAACCGCTCTCATCCAAAGGCTGGCCACGTTGGCTTGTGCTGGGATTGGCTTTTCTCGGTTTGGTGTACGTGCTCAACCCCACCTTCGGCATTTTTGAACTCATTCCGGACAACCTCCCCATCATTGGCAACCTGGATGAAGGCCTCGCTTACTTCCTGATGCTGCTTGGACTGGTTGAGTTGCTTGAAGGCGGCAAGAAAAAAAGTATTGATTAGGCGAGCCTTTTAAAGGCGTCCGGGAACCAGGAAATACATGCTGACCTCCTCACAATTGAGGCAATGCGGCGATTTGACACGGATTTTGCAAATGGATTAAAATTATTAGGAAATTGACCTTCCTGCTTGAAAAGAGAGGTTCCATGGACCGCCGATTATTAAACCTCGCATTTGTTTTATTTCTTATATTTTCTGCTTTAATTCCCAACATTACTCACGTCAATGCCGCACCCGCTTCTGGTAATATCACAACCCCTGAAGAAATGGGAACCTTCCTGGACGCCATCATCGCAGAGCAAATGAAAACGAATCATATTCCAGGCGTGGTGGTTACTGTTGTAAAAGATGGGCAGGTATTCTTCACCAAAGGATATGGTTATTCAAATGTGATTGACCAAATCCCAGTGAACCCGACTCAGACCCTTTTCCGGATTGGCTCCGTCACCAAACTTTTTACTGCTACAGCAGTAATGCAATTAGTGGAACAGGGAAAACTTAACCTCGACACCGATATAAACACTTACCTCGATTTTAAAATCCCGTCCACTTTTCCCACACCAATTACATTAAAAAATCTATTGACACATACATCCGGCTTTGAAGAATCAAACATTGGTTTGATTGTGGATAATCCTGAGCAATTAACTTCACTTGGCAACTTTCTCAAGACTCACATCCCGGCTCGCGTCTTTCCACCTGGAGAAGTAGCGGCATACTCCAATTATGGTGCCTCGTTAGCCGGTTATATCGTAGAACGTGTATCTGGATTATCGCTCTCGGATTATATGGAGAAAAATATTTTCCTGCCGCTCAATATGAATCACAGTACGCTTCGCCAGCCGTTGCTTGCCGATCTTGGGAAAAACTTGGCGATTGGTTACAACTTCATTAATAATCAATATGTAAAAGGTGAATTTGAAATAGTACAGGGCTCACCTGCAGGGGCAATTAGCGCCACGGCAGATGACATGGCAAAATTCATGATTGCGCAATTGCAAAAAGGACGCTATAACGAGATACGTATTCTTTCAGAAGCCACTGCTGAATTAATGCAAAGCCCACATCCGTATAATCCGAGTTTAGAAGATACCATGGCTTATGGTTTTGTATGGAATCACATCAATGGGCAATTGGACCTCTGGCATAACGGTGCAACCTTTCTTTTTCATTCAGGGTTACATCTTTTACCCGAACAGAATTTGGGGTTCTTTATTTCGGCCAACGCGCCAGGTGCATCTGATTTGGAAGCAATTATATTTCAAGACTTTATGGATCGCTATTATCCCGCCCAACCTGATGAAAGTCCAACTCCACTTGCCAATATGAATTCACGCAAAGGTCTGTATGAGGGAGAATACTTTTCATCCCGCAGTAATTTTACCGGAGTTGAAAAGATCATTAATCTGCTTTCGCCAATGAATGTTAGCGTTTCACCAGATGGATATGTGTTGTTTTCCTCCGGTGGCACCGTTAGAAAGTATGTTGAAGTGGAACCCGGTATACTAGTGAGTGTCCTGAATCCATGGCAAAGAATTGTGTCCAAAGTAGATCAAACCGGTCAGGCATATCTACTCACCGGTGTTGGAGCATATATAAAGGCAGCTTGGTATCAAACTACAACTTTTCACTTGATCGTTGTCGGCCTTAGTCTTCTGGTGTTACTTTCAACATTAATCGGTTGGGTTATTGCTTCAATTGTAAGAGTTATAAAAAAGGCTCTACCACTGTCTCGGCTTTCACGCTATGCACAAGCTAATGGAGCCTTTTTTATCTTATTGCTGATTGCCTTCCTAATTATGTTTGTTGTTGTTTTGTCAGACACATCCCTGGCATATGGAGTGCCACGGTTTATACTCGAAGTCCCAACCGGATTGCCTTATTTGCTAATCCTTCCATTTTTTATGGTGGCAGCGGCAGTTGGAATGCTGGTATTTGCAATTTCGGCAATGGTAAAACGCTTATGGAATCTTCGCGGAAGATTACACTACTTATTGATAACCGTTGCCGCGTGGGCTATGGTTTGGGAATTGGTCTTTTGGAACTTTCTAAAGATTTATTTTTAACGATATTTTCAAAAAGTTATTAGATAATTTAATTTAAATCAAAAAGCAAAGACAAACCGCTAACTTCTAAGATGAATTACAATTTAGCACTGAGGAAATATTGCATGAAAAACTTCAACGAATTTCCTTTGCTCCAGATCAAGATGGTGACACCATTAATCAAGAATAATTTGGTTCATCGTAACCATCTGATCGATAGAATTGAAAAGGGAATTGAGTTTGGGTTTGTTCTGGTATCTTCCCCTCCCGGTTATGGAAAAACCACCCTGGTTGCAGATTGGACACATCATAGCAAGACTCCTGTTGCCTGGTTATCGCTGGACGCATACGATAACGACCCATTGATCTTTAGTCGTTACATCAAGCAATTGCTTGATAAGACCCTTTTTTCCACTAACCGCTCTCGATTGAACCTGCCATCGGAGATTGGTTCAAATGGCAACTATCCTGCTGCATTGGCAGCTCTTATAAATAACTTTTCAGAATCAACGACCGATTTCACTCTTATTCTTGATGATTATCACAATATCAAAAATAAGCAAATCCATGAAAGTATCATCTACCTTTTAGATCATTTTCCCGAACATTTACGGCTGGTCATTATTACACGGTCTGATCCTCCTTTCCCCCTGGCCCGTTTACGCGTTAATCACCGCATCACCGAACTACGTGCCGAAGATCTTGCTTTCTCATTACAAGAAACAAACCAGTTTCTCAACCAAATCAGGCAGCTCAGTCTGCCAGAACAAGCAGTAGAGCAGTTCTACAAAAAAACTGAAGGGTGGATAACCGGATTACTTCTTGCATCCCTCACGAATATTGACGAGAAATTGGTGCAAACACAAGACATAACCATTAGCTCCAATGCAAATTTAACGTTGGAATACATCGTTGAGGAAGTTATCAGACAGCAACCCGTGAAAGTCCAGAATTTTTTATTGCGTACCTCAATCTTATCAACTCTCTGCGGACCTTTGTGTGATTACATTCTTAAGCCATTTGAGCCAACTTCCAATAGCCGTGAACTACTAAATGAACTCTATCATTCCAATTTATTCCTGAACACCTTAGACCCGGAAGAAAATTGGTACCGCTATCATCCTCTTTTTGTCACAGCTTTACGCCAGATCTTGACAGAAACTTATCGAGAAGAAATACCCATTTTGTACACACGGGCTATAAGCTGGTGCGAAGAAAACGGTCTGTATGACGCGGCTCTTACCTACGCAGAAAGCATTGACGATAAGTCCAAATTGGTTGAACTTATGGAAACATACTCTTTGGAGGCAATCAGACAAAACCGCGTCTTGGATATCATCGGGCAAATTAACAGAATAGACCGGGAACTTATGGCTTCCAGCCCCGTGTTGAGCCTACTTTATTCCTGGCGATCTTTATTGTCCTTTGATTTTGAGACCGGTGAAAACTGGTTGGACAAAGCCAGCGAATTATTGGAGGCTCTTAGCCCAGATTCAAAATTGAAACCTTTTGAAAATGAAATTTGGGCACTGATAGCAGCTGCAAAGTCCCTTATTGCCGCTGCCGAGTGTGATACGAATAAATCGCTGGAGCTTTCAAGGCAAACTATGCGCCTGCTGTCAGATAAAAATATTTTTGCACAAAGCTTTGCTCTGTTAAATCAGGGAATTACGCTTTCTATCAATGGTCAACTGACAAAAGCCATTCGCGTTTTGCGCAAAACGATCACCGCTGGAGAAAAATCCGGGAATTGGTTCGCGATGATGATTGCCCGTATCAACCTGGGAGAAATATTGATTGACAACGGGCAACTCGATCAGGCAATGATTATTTTTCAACAGTCCTTAAAATTTTCCTCCGCTACGTCCGGAAAATATTCTGCTCTTGAAAGCTTATGTTATAAAGAGATTTCCGAAATCTATTTGGCAAAAAATCAGCTTGATGAAGCACAGCAATATTTACAAAAAAGTATCGAAAAGAGTGGAGATTCCTTGCTATCGTTCAACGAATTTGACACCCATATTCGAATGGCGCATCTGTATCAATGCCAGGGAGATTTCTCAAAATCAAAAAATGAACTGACACTTGCGAGGCAGCTTTCCATTACGAGTCAGGCAAAATTAGACGATTTGATTCTCGACTTAAATGAAGTGAAGTGGGCTTTGCAGAGAGGGCAGATTTCAACCGGTCAGAAATTGATTCAAAAACTTGGGTTTGATGAAAAAACCAGTCTGAAAGACCTGAGAAGCATACCGTTTACGATAGCAGATAATGCTCTAATACTTATTGCCCGGAGCCTACTCACCCAAGGTCGCTTACAACACGATCCAATGAAGCTAAACATGGCAACAGAAAAACTCAATGGACTCATTCCAATGTTGGTTGATGCGGGTATGGTCGAGCATTTGATTGAAGTTTACATTTTGCTTTCACTGGCATACCATGAACTCAATAAAGACGATGAAATGCTCACAGCATTGAATGCTGCTCTGAAAATTGCCGAGCCTCAAGAATTTCGACAATTGTTTTTGGACGAGGGTATTCCCATGTCGCAAATATTGATTCATTATATGGCAGCTCTAAAGCAAAACAAATTTAAAGACAAGCTGCCCAGCAAAGCCTTCGTGGCTGACCTTCTCTTCCGCCTGACCAATAAAGGCTTCGATATAAAAAAGAGCAAAAAAGAAGTTGAAGAAGAGTCGGAAATGGATTTTTTGGTCGTCGAATTGCTGACCAACCGGGAAATTGAAGTAATGCAATTAGTGGGCAAAGGATATTCCAACAATGAAATTGCCTTGGAACTTCATATCTCCGTAAACACGGTGAAGAGGCACCTAAACAATGCCTTTACGAAGTTGGGGGTTTCCACCCGCACCCAAGCCATTCGAGTTGCCCGGCAGCAAGGGTTTATTAATTGACCTAAGCTGCGGCAGTTCCAAATTAACACCAAGATAGCACTTCTGTTTCATGACAATTATTCCAAATTCCATTAACCTATTAAATAGAAAATCTTGAACCATTTTATGTTCTGTAGATTTTGCGCTGGTGGAAGGAGTCGGAATAATATCTGGCGTTGCATGATTGGTGGCTTTCTTGCGTGCCTCAGAATTCTCGCAACCAGCCAGGTTGTTTATCGGATGAAATGAAATGGTATGAGTGGTTCCGTCGATGATTACATCAAGAATCAGAAGGTAAAGTAAGCCTTATGAGAATCCTTTTCCTGTCGAATATTGCAACAATTATCCTGGATATTGTCGCTTGGGTTTTATTCCATTTAAGCATTGGGTACACCTTTTCCAAGCTCCCAATTGAACTTTTTGACCCTAAGAAATGGTGGTATCAAACAAAAACATGGGAAAAAGGAGGCGAAATCTATCAAAAGATTTTTCGCGTTAAAAGTTGGAAGAAGTTGATACTTAGTGGAGCTGCGCTCTATCGTGGTGCTTATGAGGTCAAACACATAACCGAATATTCAGTAGAGAATGTCAGGTTATGGGTAAAAGAGAGTTGTCGGTCAGAATTTTGCCATATAGTTATGATTTTGCCGGGTTTCTTGTTCTTTCTTTGGAACAGTGTTGAAGCAACCGAGAAAAAAGCTGTCAAGTGGCACAGCTGTTCAATTTAGCTAATGGAGGCAAACAATGAAACAAGAGCTTCAAGAGATCAAAACAAATGAAAGTGTAAATTTGCTTTTAAATACCATCCTCCAATATGGACCAAAAATCGTTCAAAATCGACCATTCCGAAAAATGGCGATGGCAATGGGAGAAAACTATCTGATTAAAAACGGAAAAAATCGGATAAAAGAAGACCCCACCCTTACAGCCGGAGTGGTTGAAGACCAAACCGCAATGAGCCTGGCCATCTTGCATTCAGTAAATCGGGCATTGACTGATTGCAAATTGTCTGCGGCAACCTTTGATAAAGCAGGATCCGTCCTGGGTCGTGATCTTTTCATCGAGAAAAGCAAAAGATTAGAAAAAGCTGCCAGTTTTATTGAAGAGCACGGTTTCGCCCAACCTTCCTTTCTGTTGATTAGCCCTACCAAAGCCTGTAATTTACACTGTATCGGTTGTTATGCTGATTCTGATAGTCATGTTCAGCTTTTGGATTATGACATTGTTGATAAAGCCATTACAGAAGCACATGATGATTGGGGTGTGCAATTCACAGTAATCAGCGGTGGTGAACCACTCGCTTATCGATCCCAAGGAAAGACCATCCTTGATCTTGCAGAGGAGCACCCCGACAATTATTTCATGTTCTATACGAACGGCACTTTGATCACGGACGAAGTGGCTCAGCGCATGGCTAACCTGGGGAACATTGTGCCAATGATCTCATTCGAAGGTTGGCGAGAGCGAACAGACGCCCGGCGCGGTGAAGGCGTTTTTGACAAGGTCATGGCTTCCATGGATCGCCTGTATGAGGCAGGAGTTCTGTATGGAGTTTCTTTGACAGCAACCCGCGAAAACGCGGAAGAAATTCTCTCGGATGAGTTCATTGACTTTATATTCTATAAAAAGCATGCTGTTATGGGCTGGATATTCCAGTATATGCCCATCGGTCGTTCTTACACGCTTGATCTAATGCCAACCCCGGAACAGCGTCTGCAAATGTGGAAACAAAGCTGGAATATCGTTCGCGAGAAAAGTATTTTCCTGGCAGATTTTTGGAATCAAGGTACAGTGGTAGATGGCTGCCTCTCAGCAGGTGGGCACGGCCACGGTGGCTATTTGTATATCGACTGGAATGGCAGCGTTTCTCCTTGCGTTTTTGTCCCTTACACTCCAGTAAATATTAAGGATGTTTATGCCAAAGGCGGAACTCTGACAGACATATACAATGAGCCCTTTTTTGCTGATCTGCGCAAATGGCAGCATGACAAAAATACCCAAACACGTGGGAAGAATCTATTGAACCCCTGCCCGATGCGAGATCACAATGCTGAATTTCGCCAGTTAGTCCGCAAACATGAGGTAGATCCTACCGATCACAACGCAGCAGCAGCTCTTCAAGATGCAGACTATGCCAGGGGCATGGATGCCTATGATGAGAAATACCAGAAGATTGTTGATACCGTCTGGGAAAAAGTGTATGTACAAAATTCTGTGTTGGAAGCTGAAGACACAGAAGAGCTGTTAGAAACGATTGCAGAAGGTTAGCAAAAAATAACACCAAAAATGGTTGTAAACAGCCAGGCATATCTAAAAGAATCAAAGATTGCGCATGGTACTTCAGAGCAAACACAGCTCTGAAGTACCTCTTTTTTTAAAGATTTGCGAAGAGATAGCAGCGCGGTACAACTCGTATGACTTATCTAAAAAGTGTATACCATGTGCTGACCTCCTCACAACACTCTCCATTCATTACTGCTTATTGTTACTCCATTCATTGCATTGACAAGCGATAAAATCAGGTGTAATATATTGGCTGTAGGTGGACGTTTGCAGTAGGAAAAGTCAACACTTTCTCGATAGTAAACCCCCAAAACAAAACAAATTAATTAGTTATTTTAGAGAGGAATACCAAGACATGTCAACAAGAGAAGTCGGAACCGTTAAGTGGTTCAATGGCGAAAAAGGTTATGGGTTTATTGCCCGCAAGAGTGGTGAGAAGGATGTCTTCGTCCACTATAGCGCCATTATGGGCGATGGTTTCAAGAGCCTGAAAGAAGATCAGGCTGTCGAGTTTAGTGTTGTAGACGGAGCCAAAGGCCCCCAAGCTCAGGACGTTCGCGTTCTCGAGTAAGTCGTACCCGATAATTCAAAAACAGGCTGAGGATGCTCAGCCTGTTTTTTTTTTCGATCCAATCGCAGGTCATCACGATGGGTGTGTAGGGCGAGATTGAAAGCACTACACCGACTATCTCGCATGATCGTTATCGTGCTTTCAATCCGCCAGCCATATCTCTGCCAACCAAAATCCAACTCTGCCACTCAAACCTGCAAGCATTCAAACCAAATCTTAATCGCGTCTCAGTTCGCGGCGCGCGTCCTTGCGGCTCACGCCCACATTCTTTCCCCTGCTGAGTTGACCTTCTTCGTAATCCGACCAGTTCCCCAGGTACAGGCGCGGCTTTTCGTCATGTCCAAGCGGCAGAATGTGGGTGGCAATTCTGTCCAAAAACCACCTGTCATGGCTCACCACCACGGCGCAACCGGCAAACTCTTCCAGTGCCTGTTCCAGCGACCGCAGCGTGTTCACGTCCAAATCGTTGGTCGGCTCATCCAGCAGGAGTACATTCGCCCCTACCGTCAGCGTCTTGGCCAGGAATACACGGTTCCTTTCTCCACCGGATAGCGTATCCACCGTTTTCTGCTGATCCGAGCCCGTAAAGTTGAACGAGGCACAGTACGCCCTGCTATTCACTCTTACATCCCCAAGCTGAAGGTTATCCGCGCCGCCCGTGATCGTCTCAAAAACGGTAGCTTCCGGGTCCAGCGTGCGCGATTGATCAGCATAGCCCAACTTCACCGTCTCACCCAACCTGACGCTGCCTTCATCCGGCTGCACCAATCCCGCGATCATCTTGATCAGGGTCGACTTGCCAGCGCCGTTAGGTCCAATCACCCCCACAATTGAGCCCGGTGGAATTGAAAGGTCAAGGTTCTCGATCAGTTTACGCTCGCCAAAGCCCTTCGAAACCCCGTTGAGTTCGATCACGATATCCCCCAGGCGTGGACCAGAGGGAATGTAGATCTCCAGGTCCTTGCGCACTTTTTCGTGTTCCTGTGAAAGCAGCTTCTCATAGGCCGTCACGCGTGCCTGCCCCTTTGATTGACGGGCTTTGGGTGACATGTGGATCCAGTCTAATTCGTGCTGCAAGGTACGCTGGCGTTTGCTCTCGGTCTTTTCTTCTACGCGCAAGCGTTCCTGCTTCTGTTCCAGCCATGAGGAGTAGTTCCCCTTCCAGGGGATGCCGTAACCGCGGTCCAGCTCCAGGATCCAGCCGGCGACGTTATCCAGAAAATAGCGGTCATGCGTTACTGCGATGACGGTGCCCTTGTAGTTTTGCAGGTGATGCTCAAGCCAGGCGACCGATTCTGCGTCCAGGTGGTTGGTCGGCTCATCCAAAAGCAGGATCTCCGGTTCGGTCAGGAGCAGGCGTGTCAGCGCTACGCGCCGCCGCCCCCCGCCCGAAAGCACCGCGATAGGCGTCTCAGCCTGAGGGCAATTCAATGCGCCCATCGCCAGCTTCAAGTTGCTGTCCAGATTCCAGGCATCAACCCTGTCAAGCTCTTCCTGCAAACGGGCTTGTTTCTCAATCAATTTATCAAAATCCGCGTTAGGATCAGAAAACCCTTCGTTTACCTGGTCATATTCAGCCAGCAAATCCACGATCGGCTGTACACCCTCCTGGATAATCTCGATAACCGTTTTTGATTCATCCAGCTGCGGTTCCTGTTCGAGCAGCCCCGCGGAGTAACCTTTGGACATGGCAATCTCGCCCACGTAATCCTGGTCGATACCCGCCATGATGCGCAGCAAACTGGATTTTCCCGAACCATTCAGCCCCAAAACGCCTATTTTCGCGCCATAATAAAACCCCAGCGAGATATCCCGCAGTACCTGCTTGTTCGGGGGGTAGATCTTCCCCACCCGCATCATTGAATAGATTACCTGTGTGTCTGACGGCATTGCTTCACCTCGCTATATTTGGCAGTATTGTAACAAAGAACCCCCCTGTTAAGAGAAAAACCTCCCTGAGGAGGTTAGTCGGGG
Source organism: Anaerolineaceae bacterium UBA6133 (assembly GCA_002435825.1). Classification (GTDB taxonomy): domain Bacteria; phylum Chloroflexota; class Anaerolineae; order Anaerolineales; family Anaerolineaceae; genus Mesolinea. Next base: position 1,518 of record DIVL01000044.1, on the reverse strand, counting down.
CGAGCAGATTTGAACTGCCGACCTCACGGTCCCGAACCGTGCGCTCTATCCGGGCTGAGCCACGCCCCGCGGATGCCTATTATAGCATGCTTTTCTTTCAATTTTGGAGTCTCTTACCTCAAGAAGTCTCCATTTTTTCGGAAGCCAATGAGACTAACTGGAATGTTTTTTTGTAGGGGCACGGAACGCTGTGCCAACAACGGGTAACCACAAGGTTTACCCGTACAACAGGAGACTCTGCCGTCAAATACTTCGCAAGATCGTGAGAACAGCGAGAATAAAACCACCCACCTTAGGAATGGGCTTGCATACCCTAGTAGTATTTTAAGTAAATCCGATGAAGCACATGAACTTTGTGATAACTTGTTACTATAGAAATTGTTTATTCTGATATTTCTACTCACTGACGGAGTTTAACGCTAAAGTATTTTTCTTTCACCCATTGAAAGATTCAGAAAGAACAATTATTTCATCGTCATCTGAAAATGATTTCATTTCCAATTTATGAGGGTTTAGAACAATTCCGTAATTCGCCTTTTTGTTTGTTGCGTCTTTACCTGTTCTAAAACCAATAGCCACCTCATTTCTTCTTCTTGCCGATTCCACAATTGTGCAAAAATTTACTTCTTGGTTAAGTTCAACGTAATTGTGAGCTGATTTCAAATAAATTTCTGACCCTTCTGGATTAAAAATATCTTCAAAAACACCGCCTAGAGCTTTTCTCTCTGAAATTTGAGTAATCAATAGACTAACGAGTCTATCGCTCACAATAAAATCGTCAACTTTAGTTACTTCTGCAAGTTCTAAATTTCGAACATCCAACATCTCAGTCAATATCGAGTAATGACAGCCATTAACTTTACTCGCAATATCCCTTAAATGCAGCAATGTTATTAGCGTCTTGGAATCAGCAGTTTGTTGGGATAATCGGTCGCTAAAGCTTAGTAAGACTATGTGGTCAAAATTTGAGAGATCTAAACTATTTAATAGGTTCCTGTCTGTCGTAATGCCCCTTAGAATTTTTACATCGGCATTTATCAACTTAAGATTTTTCATGCTGTCACTATTAACAACAAGAGAGTTAGTAATAAGTATTTGAATTTGCGAATCTTTAGGAATGTAATGGTCCATCTCAAGCAATAACTGATTTGCCCGTAAATTCCATCCGATGATTAATATGTTTTCTGGTTTATCAGAGACACTATCGAAATTCCTGATGCTTTCAAAATTGATAAGATCCTGTTCATAATTACTCAAGGATATTTGGTTATCATCTTCAGCAAGAAGAATGATTTTGTCATCGCCTTTAATTACGGTTTCCATTGGCGGATTAAGAAGTGGGGATCCCTCGTTTTTCAATATTCCGAGTACGGCATTTTTCTGAAATAGGTTGAGAGTTTCCCCAAAAGTTTTTCCAACCAAACTGGGATGATTATAAAAGTACACTTCATCACCACTAAAATCCATAAGATCTGTGAAAATTGTTGATAAGCCTGGTATCTGTTTCAAATGTCCGTG
>DIVL01000038.1 GCA_002435825.1 Anaerolineaceae bacterium UBA6133 | reverse complement strand
TTGCACTTACTAGTTGAATCTAAGCCCTAAATAACTTGTTACCATTATTGTTTTGACATTGCGGCATGGCCTACCAACAAGGACCTGAAAACTCTTCCACACCCGGGGGAATAGTGTCGACTGAGTAAAACCAGCCACAGGCATCAAAGCAGGATGCTCCGACGTAGCAACCCTGGTTATCCTTGCGATACTCAAATTCGCAGCTCAGCCATTCCCCTTCCAGAGGACAGGTGTAATCGCGCCAGGTGACGTCTGCTGGCGAAAACCAAGCCCGCGGCCAGATCAAACGCGCGGTGAGCTCAGGGGTGGGGGTGACGGTTTCCGTGGGAGTCTGGCTGGGTGTCGGGGTCTCAGTTGGTGTTTCGGTCGGTGTGAGCGTAGGGGTTTGCGTGGGGGTGCTGGTGGCAGTGGCAGTTGGCACTTCAGTCGGGGTAGGAGTGGCAGTCAGCTCGGGGGTTGCCTTCATGCCGCAACCCGCAAGCAGCAGTAAAACAAAAAAGACTGAAACAATTCTCTTAACCATTAATAGCAAGGTCCGCTGAAAGTGTAGCTGCCAGTGCCATATTTAATCGTGTCGACTCCATAGTATTTGCCGCAAGCGTCAAAACAGCTCATGCCCACCAGGCACTGCCCGCTGTAGTTGCGATATTCGATTTCGCAGCTCACGTTCGTGCCGCGCTCCGGGCACCACTCATCTCCACCCCACCAAACGTCCCACTGGGTAAAAGTTGCTTTCGGCCAGATCATATATGGGTTGGGCTGCCAGGTGGGAGTTTGGGTGGCAGTTGGTTCTGATGTTTCAGTCGGGGTAGGTGTTTCCGTAGGGGTTGAGGTGGGAGTTGGCGTTTCGGTGGGGGTTGGGGTCGGAGTTTCGGTGGGTGTGGGTGTGATGGTGAGGGTGTCTGTCACGCTGGCAGTCTCGGTTGCCGCGAAGTCCACCCGGGTGCCGCAAGCCCCCGAAACCAGGGCAAACAGGAGAGCCACGATAATGAACGATTTTTTCATGCGCATTTTCACTCAATCACACGGGGTTGTGAAACCCTGGAATTCATTATACACTTCAGGCAAATTGTCCCTGGAGTAATAAAGCCCACAAGCATCATAGCAGGTATGAGCATAGTAACAAATGCCGTCGTAGAGACGGTATTCCGAAACGCACTCGACGTTCTCGCCGCGATCAGGGCAGTCGTATTGGTGGTGATAGATGGTGTCATCCACCAGGTCGGCGTCGTAGCGGGCTTCAAAAACCTGCACCGTGCGGGCGCGGTCTGTGAAGAAGCGAAAGTCCATCATGGTGCGCCCTTCTATTGTGCCGTCATAGACGCAAATCATCTGGGCCGGGAATTTGGGGTCAGCCTGGCAATCCAGTTCAAATTCATCCGCGGTGGCATACAATTTGTCTTCTATGCCGGCATTGAGGAAGTAAAAGTAAGTTTTATCCTCCAGGTACCAGGTGCGAAACAGGCGGAAGAGGTCCCTGAACCCTGCAAAAGGTAGCAGCGTCTCCGTGGGGGTTGGCGCGGTGGTTGGGGTGGCGGTGGGGCTGGGCGTTTCAGTCGGCTGCTCGGTCGCGGTAGCGGTCGGCGGGAGCGTCGCGGTGGGCAAGAGGGTTGGCTCAGGGGAGGGCGCGGGGGTTGCGCTGCTCTTGCAGGCAGCCAGAGCCAGCAGGCAGATCAACGCGCACAACACGAAGGAGGACAAAAACTTTTTCATGATGATAAGCCCTGGTTAAGGGCAGGGCAGTGCGTAGCCCTCAAAGTTCCCGTCGTAGGGGATATTGTCAAACGTGTAAACCACCTCGCCATTTTCACCATAGCACGTGATGGCTGAGTAACATTTGCCGTCATAGATGCGGTATTCCTTCTCACAGTTATCATAATCCATGTAGCGTGTGTTGAGATCGGTGGCGAAAATGTTCTCATAGAAGGCATATTGCCGTTCGGGGTCTGAATAGAACGTGACCTTGTAATCCGTCTTGCCTTTGAAAAGCGCGTCACTGTAGCAGCGGATATCGTCGGGATATTGTTCATCCGGAGGGCAGGTGAGGGTGTATTGGTTCCCTTCGAGGTCGTCCACAGTAGCGTAGATGGTCTGATCCACCTGGGCGTTCATGAAGTAGAAGTAGGTCGTTTCGTCTGCGGTCCAGGCCTGGTAGAACTTAAAGCGCTCGCCAAAGCCAGGGAAAGGCGTGACGGTGATGGTGGGCGTCTGCGTCAGGGTGGGCAGGCTGGTTGCCGTCGCGGTCGGAGCCGGGGTGAGGGTAGCGGTCGTGATCGGTGTGTCAGTGGGCAGCGGTAGCGTTGGAGAGGGCGCCGCGGTTGGGGCTTGCGCAGCTGGTTTGGCGCAGGCACTGATAGCTAGGATTATGATGAGAACAATCAATAGTTGGATTTTCTTACGCATGGTGACTCCAGAAAGCTGTGCCCAATTTTACCATCAGCAGCTGAAGCTGGTGAGAAGCCTTGAAAGGAGTCCATTAAGCAAGCGCAGAAGTGATTTACGGGGTAAGCTAGTAACTTTTTCTGCTTCATCGAGAAGTTGGCATTTTTCCAACCCTGGGTTGTCTTTGTACCGTGCCCATATCCAGTGGATAACCTTACCTCTTTCGTTACCGCTCATGGGATCTGTCTCTGCCATCGTTTCCTCGGTAACATTATCATTTGACCTAACGATAACATTTCAGTAACATTTTAGATGAACTAATGCGCATGAGTTGACGGAAACCCTAACCCTCCTTACAATTAAGCGCAGGAACACAGAAAGGATGACCCATATGAAAGTACTCACCCACAAGCAGGAGCTTTGTACTGGCTGCCTGGAGTGTGAACTGGCTTGCTCCCGGACTTACTTTAAAACCGACGATCGCAACTACTCGGCCATTCGCATTATTGAGAACAACAGGACTTTCCATGCGCGCAAGTGCACCCAGTGCGGTGAGTGTATTGATATGTGCACCGCTAATGCCATTTATCGCGACCGCAATGGTGTCGTGCGCATCGACAAGAAGAAATGTGTCGGCTGCCTGGGTTGCGTTGGCTTCTGTACGGAGCTGGTTATGTTCTACGCGGATGACCTTGAGGTACCCTTCAAGTGCATCGCTTGTGACATTTGCTCAAAAGCGTGCCCTGAAGGCGCACTTGAAATTCTGGTTAGCCGGGTAAAGGAGAATTAATGGGAACCATCATCAAAGACTACAGCTATACTCCCGCGAAAATTAAACACGGATACTCGGGTAAATCTCTCTACATCAACCTTTCTGATCTGCGAATCGAGCAAAAAGAGATCACCGAGTTCATGAAAGAGAAGTTTACCGGCGGCAAGGGGTTTGACCTGTGGTACCTGTGGCATGCGGTCACTCCCGAAACCCGCTGGGACTCGCCCGAGAACGAAATCGTGATGAGCGTCGGTCCACTGGGCGGGATCACCCAGTATGCCGGCACAGGAAAAACTCTGCTTTGCTCCATCTCACCCCTCACGGATATTCCCATCGACAGCAATGTCGGCGGATACTTTGGACCTTTGCTCAAATTCTCAGGCTGGGATGCTTTTGAGCTGCAGGGAAAATCTGACAGGGAAATCCTGATTTTCATTGACGGCAACAATGGTCGCATCCAGATCGAAGAAGCCGGGGAGTATCCCGAAGATAGCCATCTATTGGCAGAAGCGCTTACCAAAAAATTTGCCGAAGATGAAGACGATATGGTCAACGTATCGGTGGTCTGCTCCGGCAGCGGTGCCAAACACAGCTATATGGGCATGCTCAACTTCTCCTTCTATGACCCACGCCGCAAAGTTTGCCGCTTTAAGCAGGCTGCCCGCGGCGGATTGGGCACGATCATGCACGACAAAAAGGTCAAAGCCCTGGTCGTGAAGTATCGGGGCGTCAAGCCCAACCTGAACGACCCGGCTGATATTGCCACCATCAACAAGGTGGGCGTGAAGTATCACAAAGAGATGCACGACCTGGATCAGAAGCAGAACAAAATGCGACAGATTGGCACGGCGAACACCGTCATGATCATGAGCCAATATGACCTGCTTCCCACGCGCAACTTCCAGACTGGCGGTGACCCGGAAACGGTCAAAATCTCTCCGCAGGTTTTCATCAACGAATGGCTGACCCAAGGTTTGCACGATGGCTGTTGGTATGGCTGCACGATGGCCTGCGCCAAATGCGCCGACCACTTTTTAATCACGACCGGACCCTATGCTGGTCAGCGTGTGACGGTGGACGGACCTGAATACGAGTGCGCAGCCGGATTGGGTGCCAACCTGGGCGTGTTTGACCCCCAGGCGATCCTGGAAGAAAACTTCTACTGCGACACCTACGGCATTGACCTGATTTCCTTTGCCACCTGCACTGCCTTCATCATGGAGTGCCACCAACGTGGTCAGATCACCAAGGAGCAAATGGGCGGCCTGGACCTGCGTTTTGGCAACAGCCACGCAGTTCTCGAGCTGCTGCACCAGATGTCGCGCGGGGAAGGCTTTGGTCGGATTGCCGGTTTGGGTGTCCGCAACCTGAAGCGAGTCTTCGTGGAGAAATTTGGCGCTGATCCAAAGCTATTGCAGGATATCGGCATGGAGGTCAAGGGGCTCGAATATGCCGAATACGCCCACAAGGAGAGCCTTGCTCAGCAGGGCGGCTTCGCCATGGCGACCAAGGGTCCCCAGCACGATGAAGCCTGGTTGATCTTCATGGATATGGTCAACAAGCAGATCCCAACCTTCGAAGATAAAGCCAACGCTTTATATTACTTCCCCATGTTCCGCACCTGGTTTGGGCTGGTGGGCTTGTGCAAGCTGCCCTGGAACGACATTGTGCCGACAGACAACCACAAAACCGACTCCCCGGCGAAAGTCCCGGAGCATGTGCAAAATTATGTGGACCTTTTCAACGCCGTGACTGGCAAGAACATCGACAAAGAAGAACTGATCGTACAGTCCGAGCGGGTTTATCAATTCCAGCGCGTTTTCAGCGTGCGCATGGGCAAAGGCGAACGCAAAGATGATTATGCCCCCTATCGGTCGATGGGTCCGGTCACGCGTGAGGAGTACCTTTCCCGCCAGGAGCTTTACGACAAACAGCTGCGTGAATTCCAAAAGCTCGATCCTGAAACTATGGATCTGGATGAGAAAATTGCTGCCACCCGCCGCTACCGCGAAGACCAGTATGAGCAATTATTGGACGCGGTTTATCGGCGCCGCGGCTGGACGGAAAACGGCATTCCAACGCCTGAGAGACTGAAGGCGATTGGCATGGACCTGCCAGAACTGCTGGAAGTGATTGAGCCTAAACTGTGATCAAGGTCAATACGGAAGATTACCCCTGGCATGCTGGCATGACCGTAAGAGCCCTGCTGGATGAAAAACTATTTACTTTCAGGCACATTATCGTGCGCGTCAACGGCGAGTTTGTGCCTGAAGAGGATTACGTAAGTACCATGATTCAGGATGGGGATGATGTCATGGTGCTGCATCTGATGGCGGGAGGCTGAGCAAGATGGAGCGCTACCTGCGGAATTACGACGCGATAAGCGAAGAAGAACAGGCGGCACTCGCCGCAAAACGTGTGCTCGTGCTTGGCTGCGGGGGACTGGGCGGGATGGTAATTGAATGTCTCGCCCGGATTGGTGTGGGGCATTTGCGGGTGGTAGACGGGGATGTTTTTGAGGAAAGCAACCTCAACCGTCAGATACTGAGCTCCACAATGAACTTGGGCAGAGCCAAGACCCTGGCGGCAAAGCAGCGTGTGATGGCGGTTAATCCCCTGGTCGAGGTGGATGCGGTGCAGGCTGATCTCACGGCTGATAATGCTGCGGAGTTATTGGCGGATTGTGACTTGGCGGTGGATTGCCTGGACAATATTCCAGCCCGTTTGATTTTGCAGCAGGCGGCCAAAACTGCTGGCATTCCCGTGGTGCACGGCGCTGTTGCAGGCTGGCTTGGGCGAATTTGTGTAATACAGCCTAGTGAGGACCTGTTGAACTTGCTCTATCCTGATCCGCAAGAATCGCAAGGCGAAGAGCGGCAGACGGGCACGCTCTCGTTCACAGCCGCGCTGACAGCCTCCTGGCAAGCCGCTGAAACGGTCAAATTGCTGCTCGGAAAGACCGGATTGCAGGGCGAGATCCTTGAGGTGGACTTGATGCAGGCGATCGTTAGAAAACTCAAAATCTCGTAGCTCAGTTCCCGTAGGACAAGACTAAGTGCTGCAGGGTATGACTGTCTGCTTATCATCCTGTTACTAATTTAAAACAGTACCTGTAGGGCAAGCTTGGAAGCACTGCATACTCCATCTCTAGTGACTTTGGTGTGCTTCCAATCCGCCATCACGCCATGGACGGTTCATACGGCGGATTGAGGGCACGATACGTTCTTCCATCACCTCGTTCACGGTGCCCTCAATCCCGCCCTACGGCTAACTGTGCCCACGAACCAGAGTATGGCGATCCTTTCTCGTCATCGCGAGCGAAGCGCGGCGATCTGCCTATCATTCCGTTATAAATTAAACAAATGTGCCTGTAGGGCGAGCTTGGAAGCACTGCACACATCATCTGTAGTGACTTTGGTGTGCTTCCAATCCGCCATCACGCCATGGACGGTTCACACGGCGGATTGAGGGCACGATACGTTCTTCCATCACCTCGTTCACGATGCCCTAAATCCCGCCCTACGATTAATTGTGCCCGCATGTCAGCGTATGGAGATCCTTTCTCGTCATCGCGAGCGAAGCGTGGCGGTCTGCCTTTCTTTCGTCCAGACCCATGGAATTCAGACGTAGGGGCGAAGCATTTCAATATAAACACAATCCTGTTTCCCAGCCATCCGTCTAGAATGCTTCGCCCCTACCGGATATCACAACAACGATAATGAAAATTAAGGAACAGCAGACTGCCGCATCCTTCCGGTTTTCATCCCATAAAGGATATAAGCTTTGTGAAACATTTCCAACTTCATTTTGTTACAATGACCTCAAGATACAAAGGAGGTACAAAATGGCATTCAAACTTACCTATGGCACCATGTCAAATCCCCCACAGGAGATGCATGACAACTTTGATCTGGCACTGGAAAAAGTAAAACAAAATCTTGGGAAAGAATACCCAATGGTCATTAACGGCGAAAAACGTTTTGCCAAAGAAAAACACCAGGCTTATTCCCCTATAAACACCAGCTTGCACCTGGCAACTTTCCAAAAAGGCACCGCGAAGGATGCTGACGATGCGATTGCTGCGGCTAAGGCTGCTTTCCCAAACTGGAAAGCCATGAACTGGGAAGAGCGTGTCTACCTGATGCGCAAATTCGCTGACCGCATTTCAGATCACATCTACGAAATCAGCGCGGCTGTCAGCCTGGAAGTTGGCAAGAACCGCATGGAAGCGCTTGGGGATGTGGCTGAGACGGAGGACCTTTTCCGCTGGGCTGCTCACATAATGGAGCAAAACGACGGCTACTGCAAACCGCTTGGCTCTGACCCGTTGGAAGGCTTGAAATCCACGAACGAATCTGTCCTCAAACCTTACGGCGTTTGGGTAGTGATCGTTCCCTTTAACTTCCCGGCATCTCTGGCTGGCGGACCAGTCGGCAACGCCCTGGTCGCCGGTAACACAGTGGTGCTCAAACCCGCCACTGATTGCAGCTGGACTGCCTCTCTGTTGATGGAATGCGCGCAGGAAGCTGGCATTCCTGATGGCGTACTCAACTTGGTGGCTGGTCCCGGTTCCACGCTTGGCAACGCCCTCACCGCCAATGAGGACGTGGCGGGGTTAACTTTCACAGGTTCATTGGATGTCGGCATGGGCATCTACCGCCAATTTGCCGACCGCAAATATCCACATCCGGTCATCCTTGAAATGGGCGGCAAGAACCCTACTATTGTCTCAAAAAATGCGGATCTGGACCTGGCGGCCGAGGGCGTCATGCGTTCAGCTTTTGGGCTGCAGGGTCAGAAGTGCTCTGCCACATCACGCGTGCTCGTTGAAAAGCTAGTTTATGAAGCGTTTGTGAGCAAATTGGTGGCGAATACCAACGCCATCAAAATCGGTGACCCGACCCAACGAGAAAACTGGTTTGGTCCGGTCATCAACCGCAAAGCGTATGAAGATTACGCCGCTTACGTTGCGGACCTGGCTGCTGCCGGTACCATCCTGACCGGGGGTACAAGGCTGACAGAAGGCGAGTTTGCGAAGGGTTACTACTGCACTCCCACCATTGTGGCTGATGTTCCGCTGGAACACCGATTGTGGAAGGAAGAAATGTTCCTTCCGATTGTGATGGTCACTCCCGTTGACGACCTCAAACAGGCAATGGAACTGGCAAATGACGTCGATTATGGACTGACGGCTGGGTTTGTGGGTGATCCGGATGAGGCAGAATGGTTCTTCGACCACATCGAAGCCGGTACGGTCTACTCCAACCGTCCGCAGGGCACCACCACCGGCGCCTGGCCTGGCTTCCAATCCTTTGGCGGCTGGAAGGGCTCAGGTTCCACCGGAAAGAACGGCGGCGGCTACTATTACCTGCCGTTATACATGCACGAACAGTCCCGCAACAGGGTTATTCGGGCATAATCGCCGTATCCGTTGTAAAATGAACCAGGCTGTGGCGTACAGCCTGGATTCCTCAGGAGGAATGATTTCATGCTCAGAATAATCAGCCGTTTGTTGATGATTGCAGGCACGATAAGCCTTTTGTGGTTGGCATATGGTTTGATCAGTGGTGAACCAATCCCGAATTATGTGATCATTGGAGTGTTGTTATTTGTGTTGGGTGTGCTTTTCAAGGACCGCGGACCCGCACTGGGGAAGACAGGTATTACTCCGCCTTCCCAGCGCAAGAGTAAGGACAAACATCAGTCCTGGATTTCAAGGGATGAGTAGAAGACGCTAAGTTGAATCTTAATGGTGATAGCCATTAATGGAGCAGGAAGGTAACGAAATGACAGAAGATAGAAAAGTGAAAATTCTCAGCGCTTTATCGCTAACCGAATCGCAGGTGGAACGGATCAAGGCAGTCGATCATCGGATTGAACTCCATTGGTACGGACGCAAAGATGCCACGCGTATCCCGGTGGATTTATGGCGGGAAGCCGAGATATTAGTGACCAGCGGCACACCCTTACCTCCTCCCGATCAAACCCCAGCCCTGAAGTGGATCCAATATAATTTTGCGGGTGTAGACAAGGACTTCCTGCAGGAGGTCCATCTTCGCGGCGGAATAAAGCTTACCAGCGCCAGCGGAACGATGGTGAGCCAGATGGGCGAATATGTGATGATGGCACTGCTGATGCTGGGGCACAAGGCTCCGGAGATGCTCCGCTATCAGCAGCAGAAACTCTGGCCTGAGCATCGCATAGAGAAACTGGAACCCGTTGAACTGCGCGGCAGCACGGTAGGGATCGTGGGGTATGGTTCCATTGGGCGTGAAGTTGCTCGGCTTTTGTATCCTTACGGCGCCAAGGTGCTGGCAACAAAACGCGATGTCATGCATCCTGAGGATATAGGCTATGTTCCGGAGGGACTGGGAGATCCGATGGGAAACTACTTCCACCGGCTTTACCCTGACGATGCCTTAAACGCCATGCTGAAGGATTGCGACTTTGTGGTTGTCTCGCCACCTTTGACCGCGGAAACCTACCAGATGATCTCCACTGAGCAGTTTGCAGTGATGAAACCCGGTGCCTTTTTGGTAAATGTCTCCCGGGGACCCGTCATAGATACAGATGCTTTGATTGAGGCTGCCAGGTCAGGCAAGCTGGGAGGGGCAGTGTTGGATGTGTTCGAAGAAGAGCCGCTGCCAGCGGAAAGTCCACTCTGGGATACACCAAACGTGGTCATCACGCCGCATATCGCCGGGCTCAGCAAGAAAAACATGGACACATTGATCGACCTGTTCGTTATTAATATTGGGCGGTACCTGAAGGGTCAGGAAATGTACAATTTGATTGATCCTGAGCTGGGATACTAATTCTGGCGAAGTCAGAGGAATCGCAATCAGAAGCTGTTACAGAAATGCGGCAGCTTCTATTTTGCGGAAAAACAGAACAAAGGTTCTAGCCAATATGGTAAAATAAGGGTATGGATCTGTTTGATCATTCCCTGGAGGAACAGTTGAAGCAGCAAGCACCGCTGGCGGCTCGCATGCGCCCGCGTACGCTGGATGAAATCGTCGGGCAGGGGCATATCCTGGGGGAAGGCAGCCTGCTGCGGCGGGCGATCCAGGCCGACCGCTTGTTTAGTTCGATCATCCTTTACGGCCCTCCCGGAACCGGCAAGACCACCCTGGCGCGTGTGATAGCCAACACCACAAAAGCGCATTTTGAGAGCATGAGCGCAGTGCTGGCGGGTGTGGGAGATCTGCGCAAGGCAATCGAGGCTGCCACTGAGAGGCGCCGGCTTTACCAAACCCGCACCATCCTGTTTATCGACGAAGTCCACCGCTGGAACAAAGCCCAACAGGACGCGCTTTTGCCGCATGTGGAAAGCGGCTTGATCATGTTGATCGGCGCGACCACCCAGAACCCCTATTTTGATGTGATCAAGGCGCTGGTGAGCCGCTCAAGGCTGTTTGAGCTCAAGCCCCTTTCGCGTGAAAATATCCTGACGCTGCTGAAGCGAGCTCTGGCGGACCCACTGGTGGGCTATGGCAAGCGCCAGGTGGAAGTGGATGAGGAAGCCTTGCAGCACCTGGCGGATGTGGCTGGCGGGGATGCCCGCAACGCGCTGAACGCGCTGGAGCTGGCGGTGGAAACCACGCCGCCTGAGAGTGGCCTCACCCATATCACGCTCGATGTGGCGCAAGAGTCGATTCAAAAGCGTGCGATCCTCTACGATAAGACCGATGACCAGCACTACGACACCATCTCGGCATTCATCAAATCTGTCAGGGGCAGCGACCCGGACGCGGCGCTCTATTGGATGACTAAGATGCTTTTAGCCGGGGAAGACCCGCGTTTCGTTCTCAGACGCTTGATCATCCTCGCCAGTGAGGATATCGGCATGGCTGACCCCAACGCGATGCTCGTAGCAAACGCTGCCGCGCAGAATTTTGAATATATCGGCATGCCTGAAGGCTGGTATCCGATTGCCCAGGCGGTGATCTATCTGGCGACAGCGCCGAAATCCAACTCGGTTGGGGCGTTCTGGGAGATCCAGGAAGAGATCAGCCGCAATGGGGCTGGCATGGTGCCGGTTCCTCTGATGGATGCCAGCCGTGACGCGAAGGGCTTTGGGCACGGCCAAGGGTATCTTTATCCCCATTCATTTGATGGTCACTGGGTTGGGCAGCAATACCTGCCAGACCATTTGGTAGGAAAGCATTTTTATAATCCCTCTGAAATTGGTTATGAAGCCCAGGTAGCTGAGCGGCTCAAGCGCTGGAGGGAGGACCAGCTCAAAGCGATCTCCAAAAGGAACCCACCCGAAGAGACAAGTTGATTCCCGCGAGGAGCTCCAATTTTGGTTTTGGCGCTTGATATCGATCGTGATTAGTTATACAATTTAGTTGTAAGCTTTTACTTTTTGTAGTTCCACTCACTACCCACTTGGGGAAATTCAAGTTCTTTAGTTGATAGGAGTGGAGCGCAAGTGTTTCTTCAAAATGGAGGAACGACGTGTTCTCTTTTTTGAAAGCAAAATTCCATTGGGTTATTTTGCTTCCCATGATTTTTTTACCATTGATGAACAGCAGACTTGGCGGTCGATACTGGCAGTTGAACGGTGGGCGCTTGCTTCCAATGTCCGAGAGCCAGATCCCGGGTAATTCTGGGGTCATTCCACCTGCCATGTCAGGCGATCTGGATGGAGATAATCAGCCTGAGTGCCTGGTGTCTGGTGGGGAAGCGCTGCAAATAACCAACTGCAGTGGGCAGATTTTGTGGGTAAGTCCGCACGGGTGGCGCGTGAGTGAAACGCTGATTGCGGACATGGACCATGATGGAAGCAATGAGGCAGTGCTTTTGGTTTGGCGGGCTTTTCAACCCTGGCCGGCAGATCGTTTTATGCCCTATGGAGGGCGTATTGAAAGCCATCAGAATCATGAAGGTCAAAGCTGCCAGTTGATCCTGATAGGCTGGCAAAAAGACGCGTATCGTGAAATTTGGGCTGGCTCAGCCCTGGCAAACCCCATATCGAACATAATGGCAGCGGATCTGGACGGCGATGGGCTGGTGGAACTGGCTGCGCTCGAAAATGATTATGACGCAAAACAAAAGGGAGGACAACTAACTATTTGGCGTTGGGTTGGCTTTGGTTTTTCACTGTTGGATCGTTCTGAAAGTCGCTGGGAGCGGCTAACCATCCTGGGGGATGGTGTTCATCATTGGTTGTTTACCCGATAAGGAGAGTACAAAATGCGAAAGAATCGATTTCGAAACCTACTGATAATTGTCTGGTTGGCTACTTTGCTGTTCTCGTGCACGATTACTATCAACCCCAGGTCAGTGGATGACGTGCAAGAGCCTGACGCGACCTTACCTTCAAACGAGCCGACTGCCCCGGAAACCGAGACTGAGACGCCGGGCGATGTTGTGGCATTGCCAGCTGATCAGGTTTATGGCGCGGCTTTTGCCAGCTATCAGCAAGCTGAGGTCTCTTTGCCCCAAAGCTTCCCGGGTGGATATTCTCTGCCAGTATCCCTCACCCAGGTTGAGAATTTGGATGAAATCACATTGAGCCAAGCCCAGCTGGACTTGCTGTCTCAGAACGGGTTTGTCGTCGCCGCTCCTGACAATTCGCCCAGCAGGATGCTCTCGGAGTTCTACCAGGGATATGAAAGAATGCGCTATGGCGACACGCCGGCGTTCATCACCACGGATTCCGTCTTTCACGTCTATCACCTGGTGTTTGATAAGATGCTGCGCGATTTGGAACGGGAAATGTTCATCCCAATCCTAAAGGAATTGACAACTTCCATGATTGCAGCCAGCAAAGCACAATACGATCAGGTTGTTGGAACCCCGCTGGAAGAAGCCGCCTTACGTAACTTAGCATTTTTCAGCGTGGCAGGGTCCTTGTTGCAAACTGGTGATCCGATTCCTGAGGAAGCCCGGGAGCTGGTTGAAGCCGAACTGGCGTTGATCATGGCAACCTCAGGGGTCGCATTTTCTCCGATCTTTACTTATGAAGGTCAGCCCCCAGACATGCAGTATATTGAGGACTACTCCCAATATATTCCGCGCGGACACTACACCCTTGGTCCGGAACTCGAGATGTATTTCCGCGCTATGATGTGGTATGGACGCATGAATTACCGCCTGAAAGATCCTATGGAGGTACAGCGCGCGCTTTTGATTACCAAAGCCCTGCGTGAAACCACCACACCATCCGGCAATTCCGCGCTTTCTCTGTGGCAGAACATCTACGATCCAACCGTCTTCATCGTGGGCAAGGCGGATGACCTGGGAGTGCATGAATTCGGGGTCGTTTCTGATACTGTTTTCGGGGAAAATCCTGAATTGACCCTGTTTGCCGATGAAACTCTGCTTACCACCTTCATCGAAACCGCTCGCCAGTTACCCCCACCTCAGGTCAACTCGATGTGGGTTTGGATCTGGCAGGACCAGGATGATGTCACGCAGGGGTTCCGCTTCATGGGGCAGCGCTTCACGCTTGACCAGTACGTTTTTGGGCAGGTGATGTGGCGAAAGGTCGGCACCATGGATAACCCGCGTGACCTGCCCAAGGCGCTGGATTTCTTTGCGGCTCAAGGCTCAGACCTGGCTTTGAACCTCCTTCACGAGATGGGCGAGGGCGATTATCTCAATTATGACACCCAGATGGCCACGGTTACAGAGGAAGTCGCCACACTTGAGTTGGATTCCTGGACGCAAAACCTGTACTGGTCGTGGCTATATGCCCTGCAGCCCATCTTTAAACCCAAGGGAGAGGCATATCCAGCTTTTATGCAGACCGATGCCTGGGCTCGCAAGGATCTGCATACCGCGCTTAGTTCATGGACCGAACTGAAACACGACACCATTCTCTACGCAAAGCAAGTGATGGCAGAGATGGGCGGTGGACCTGGCGAGCCCCCACCTCACGGTTATGTGGAACCCAACCCTGAAGCTTATGCCCGCCTGTTGGCTCTGGCGGAGATGACCTACCAGGGGCTGGAGGTCCGCGGGCTGTTGGGGCCGAACACTATGGTCAATCTCAATAACCTCATCGATGAGCTGCAATTCCTGCTGGACATCTCCCAAAGACATTTGGCAGGAGCAGCTATTACAGAGGATGACTACTGGCGCATCAAATACTACGGCGGTTGGCTTGAGGCAATGACCATTGCCGCGGCAGATCCCGCGGGTGATGGCTATGCCGCCCGATTGGAGGACCAGAAATCTGCCCTGGTAGCTGATGTCGCCACCGGCATAGGCCGGGTGTTGGAAGAAGGCGTTGGCTATCCAACTTACATTTACGTTGTGCTCCCGGATGAACCCTACCGGGTTGGAATTGGCGTCGTTTACACATACTACGAGTTCGTAGTCCCGCCCGATCAGCGCATGACTGACGAAACCTGGCGGGCTCTGCTCGAATCCGGGCAGGCTCCCGCGCAGCCCGAATGGACCCAGGCGTTCATTTCCGAATAATTCTTAGCCGCCTTGTTCTTGGAGGAGTGATATTGCTTTCACTCCTCCAGGCAGGCTGCCAGGCGGAGCCAACCCTGACAATCACCCTTGGCGGTGATGTCATCCTGGGGCGGGATGGTCAGGCTATCTTTGCGCAAGATCCATGGGGTGGAATCGTGCCACCGAAATCATTGACAGATAGCAGCCGGAATTGGTTTTTGATCAACCTCGAATCACCCCTTGGCAGCTTGGCAGAATCACGGGCAGCCAGCAATGGCTATAATCTCTGTGCGCCACTTGACACGGCTGAAATTCTAAAAACTGGCGGGGTGGACCTGGTTTCCATGGCAAACAATCACCGGGACGATTGCGATGATCCGGTTGATCCTTACCAGGAATTGAAGGAAATTTCTGTGCTCCTTGAAGGGCAATCGGTGGTTCTGGAGAGTCCTGGGGGCACTATTACCGTCCTGGCTTCTGATGCAGTTTCAAAACCATTGGACATGGCAGCTCTTCTGGCGGCTGTGGCAGAAATAAGGGGGAAGACCGACGTGCTGATTGTTTCGCTGCACTGGGGTGTGGAGTATGCTGGCGAACCGACTCCCTTGCAGCGGGATCAGGCGAAACAGCTTGCCAATGCTGGGGTGGACGTGTTGTGGGGGCACCATCCGCATGTGTTGCAGCCGGCGGAGTGGGTTGAATCAGATGATATAGAACACCGCATGCTGGCTCTCTATAGCCTGGGCAATTTGCTCACGGACCAAACCATGACCTATGAGACGCGCCACTCTGCGCTGATTCAATTGCAATTCGAGGAGGGGGAAATCACCCAGCTCAGCTTTCAGCCTCTGGTCCTGACACAGAAGGATGGTCGATTGGGGCTTGCTTATCCCGATGAAGTGGCGATTAAGCAAATCAGCAATCGGCTTGGCTGGGCGGAAATATTGGAAAGTTATCTTAATAATTGAGCAAACGAGATTATTACAAGTGAGTTTCCGTCAGTAGTGTCCAAACGAGTAATGAACTGCTTTTTTTCTGTCATTGCGAACCT
Source organism: Anaerolineaceae bacterium UBA6133 (assembly GCA_002435825.1). Classification (GTDB taxonomy): domain Bacteria; phylum Chloroflexota; class Anaerolineae; order Anaerolineales; family Anaerolineaceae; genus Mesolinea. The sequence goes on along the minus strand of DIVL01000038.1, from coordinate 6,944 downwards.
CTTTTGTGAAGCAATCTAAACTCCTGGCAGACCGATACGTTTGAGGTAACAGGATCACGGTCAAAATTCACGATGTGCGTGTGAACCGCATATATCCCTTGATGGAAAACAGTTTAGATTGCTTCGTCCCTCGCAATGACAGATAGAAACTTTGCACTTTGTTATTAATCCTTAAGTTAATTCACAGCCGTGTCGTCCGGATAATCGGCGAGAGCGTCGTCGATACGGTCGAGCACATCGTCCGTGAGCGTGTCAACGACGTCAAGCGCTTTGAAGTTTTCCTCAAGCTGCTCCAGCCGGCTGGCGCCGGTGATGACTGTGCTGACGTTGGGGTTCTTCAGCAGCCAGGCAATGGACAACTGCGCCAGGCTCACACCCAGATCGTCGGCAATAACGGCGAGGTTCTCAACTGCCTGCATGCGCGCGGGGTCGCTGAACATCTTCTTGAGCCATTCATAGCCGGGCAGATTGGCGCGTGTGCCCTCGGGGAAGACCCCGCCGCGGTACTTACCGCTGAGCATGCCAGATTTTAGCGGGCTCCAGGTGGTTGTGCCAAGTCCGAGCTTCTTGTAAAGGACGGCGTATTCTTCTTCAAAGCGGGTGCGATGCAGCAGGTTGTACTCAGGTTGTTCCATGGTCGGACCGATCAGGTAGTTTTCTTCCGCGAATTTTGCCGCTTCGAGGATGTGTTCGGCCGGCCACTCAGAAGTGCCCCAATAGAATGCTTTGCCCTGTTGGATGACGTGGTTAAATGCCCTGACGGTCTCGCTGACCGGGGTTTCGTAGTCAGGACGATGAGCGAAGACCAGATCCACATGCTCGAGCTGGAAGTTTCGCAGTGAGCGATTCACGCCCTCGACGATGTGTTTGAAGGACAAGCCTTTCTCGTTGGGGGTCTGTCCACCCCAGAAGATCTTGGTGGAGACCACATATTGCTCGCGCGCCCAACCGAGCTCCTTGAGGGCTTTGCCCATCACGCGCTCGGCTTCGCCATGGGCGTAGGCTTCAGCGTTATCGAAGAAGTTGACTCCGCGCTCCCAGGCGGCGCTCATCAGCGTCTTGGCAAGCTCAATATCCACCTGGTTACCGTAGGTTACCCAGGAACCAAAAGATAGTTCAGATACTTTTAATCCAGATTTTCCTAAATTTCTATAGTTCATTTTTTACTCCTCCACTTAATTATAGGGAAATGAGAGTCGGATGCAAATGTAGGTATAAGTAAAACGCCAATGATTGTGCTGACCTCCTCACAACACTCTCATGCGAATATCTTGACTCTTATCCCTACATCTGATAGACTCACACATTGCGAAACGGGACTGATTGAAAAATCAGGCTTGCGCAAGCATTGCGATTTTGATATACTTGTTAGTCTTGACGCAGGTTAATAAAAGCATATCCAAGGGGCGCCGGCGTAGCTCAATGGTAGAGCAACCGCCTTGTAAGTGGTAGGTTATGGGTTCGATTCCCATCGTCGGCTCTGTTTACTCATTTGCGATTGTGGTCGAAATTGTCGATCACAATCTCCAGCGGGTAAACGCAAGCGCCCTATGGAAAAAATTGGACAGTTACCCAAGTGGACAACGGGGGCTGACTGTAAATCAGCTGGCTGGCGCCTTCGGAGGTTCGAATCCTTCACTGTCCATTTACCCGACCGCAAGGTCGGGTTGGCAAGGCCGCCCTTATAGCTCAGCTGGTAGAGCGCATTCTTGGTAAGAATGAGGTCATCGGTCCGAATCCGATTGAGGGCTTTTGCCGAATATTGAAAAAGAAAACAACTAGTCATTATTTAAGGAGATAAGATGGCGAAACAAAAATTTGACCGCTCAAAGCCACATATGAACATCGGAACGATGGGTCATATTGATCATGGCAAGACTACCCTGACCGCTGCTATTACCAAAGTCCAGGCTATGCGTGGCTTTGGTCAATTCCGCGCATATGACACAATTGACAATGCCCCGGAAGAAAAAGCCCGCGGTATTACCATCAACATTACCCATGTTGAATACGAGACCGCTAAGCGTCACTATGCCCATGTTGACATGCCTGGTCACCGTGACTACATCAAGAACATGATCACCGGTGCTGCGCAGGTTGATGGCGCCATCCTCGTGGTGAGTGCTCCCGACGGCCCCATGCCCCAGACTAACGAACACGTGCTCCTGGCCCACCAGGTTGAGGTTCCCGCTATCCTGGTCTTCTTGAATAAGACCGATCAGATGGATGACCCCGAACTGCTTGAGCTGGTTGAAATGGAAATCCGCGAACTCTTGGTCAAGAACGGTTTCCCCGGCGACGATGTACCGATCATCCGTGGTTCTGCCAAGGATGCCCTCGACAGCACTTCCACTGACCCCAACGATCCTGTATACAAGCCGATCGCTGAGCTGATGGATGCTGTTGATAACTTCTTCGAGCAACCAGTGCGTGACTTCGACAAAGATTTCATGATGCCCATCGAAGACGTGTTCTCGATCAAAGGTCGCGGCACTGTTGTGACCGGTCGGATCGAACGCGGTACCTTGAAACTGAACGACCCCGTGGAAATTGTTGGTTTGATGGACAAACCCCTGCCTACCGTTGCAACTGGTATTGAAATGTTCCACAAGCAACTTGATCAGGGTATGGCTGGTGACAATGCTGGCATCCTGCTGCGCGGTATCGATCGCGAACAGGTTGAACGCGGTATGGTTCTGGCTAAACCCAAATCCATCACCCCTCACACCGAATTTGAGTGCTCTGTTTACATTCTAAAGAAGGAAGAGGGCGGCCGCCACAGTGCTTTCTTCACTGGCTACCGACCGCAGTTCTACATCCATACCACCGATGTTACTGGTGATGTGACCCTGCCTGATGGCGTTGAAATGGTTCTTCCTGGTGACAACGTTAACGGTTTGAAAGTCAAACTGATCCAGAAAGTCGCCATCGAAGAAGGTTCTGAATTCGCTATCCGCGAAGGTGGGCTGACTGTTGGTGCTGGCAGGATCACTAAGATCATTGCCTAAGAAAAAAATAGATGGAGGATACATGGCTGCCTCCGCGAGGGGCAGCCATGTTAACTAAAAATGGCATCAAAGAAAAAAGATATTCGTCCAGTCATCCATTTGGCTTGCACTGAGTGTAAGGAACGCAATTACACCACAGTAAAGAACCGTCGGAATGACCCGGGTCGGCTGGAAATCAATAAATATTGCCCTCGCTGTCGCGCGCATAAGCTGCACCGTGAGGTCAAGTAGCTCTCAGCAATGAGAGTTAGCTTAGGTCAGTAGCTCAATTGGCAGAGCACCGCTCTCCAAAAGCGGGGGTTGTGGGTTCAATTCCTACCTGACCTGTTGAAATTTACCGACGCCGTATGACCTACGGCGTTGAGTTGTAAAGCAGGAGGCCTTGATGGCAAAAAGTGAAAAACCGAACATTTTTCAGAGAATCAAACGCTGGTTCAAAGAAACCGCAGGTGAACTGCGCAAGGTAACCTGGCCAACGCGCGAGGAAGCTATCGCCTTGACACGCATCGTTTTGATTGTAACGATCATCATGTCAGCCATTTTGGGTATCCTCGATTTTATTTTTGCACGCCTGGTTGGGCTTTTGGTAGCCATTTAGTTCAGACGAAAGTGATGTTCTGATGACAACGAAGGATGATGGATCTATGGAAGATGTAATTCCCAGCCTGCCGGCAGAAAATGAAGGCTTACCGGTTGAGGAGACCTCCAGCGATTCATTAAGCAAACCTGCCAAACCAGCTGAAGGCGACGCTCGCAATTGGTATGTAATTCATTGCTATTCCGGCTACGAGAATAAGGTGCGCAAGAACCTCGAACAGCGCATCGAAACAATGAATATGAAAGACAAGATTTTTGATGTGGTCATCCCGACCCAGGAAGAAATCGAAGTCCGCGACGGCAAGCGCCGCACAGTTGAGCGCCATGTTTTCCCGGGTTACGTTCTGGTGAACATGATCCTGGAGGAAGAATCCTGGTTTGTGGTTCGCAACACCCCGGGTGTAACTGGATTTGTGGGTATGGGCGATGAGCCTACGCCATTGCGTCCCGAAGAAGTCCAGTCGATTCTGCGCCGCATGGAAGACGAAGCTCCCACCTATCGGGTTACCTACAAACCTGGCGACCGCGTGCGTATTGTGGATGGTCCTTTCAACGACTTCCGCGGCACCGTGGACGATATTAACATGGAACGTTCGAAGATTCGCGTCATGGTGAACTTCTTTGGGCGAGAAACCCCTGTGGAATTAGACTTCCTGCAGGTGGAAAAGTCATAAACCGGAACAATCCGGATTTTTGTGGGAGGGCAGCTACCCGTTTGCACCACCAAGGAGAAATTAAGTGGCAAAGAAAGTAAAAGCACAACTTACACTGCAGATCCAGGCTGGAAAAGCCAATCCTGCACCCCCGATTGGTCCCGCGCTGGCACCACACGGCGTCAACATTATGGCGTTCTGCAAGGACTACAATGCGCGCACCTCTAATCGCGTCGGTGAAATCATTCCCGCCGCCATTACCATCTTCCAGGATGGTTCTTTCAAGTTTGAACTGAAGTCACCGCCCGCCCCTATGATGCTCAAAAGAGCTGCCGGGATAGAAAAAGGCTCTGCGACCCCCAACACAGCTAAAGTTGGTAAGGTCACGCGCTCTCAGCTCCGCGAAATTGCTGAAACGAAATTCAAGGATATGAACGCCAACGATATCGAATCAGCGATGAAACAGCTTGAAGGCACTGCCCGCAACATGGGCATCACCATCAGCGAATAACCAAACAGCAATCAGAGACAGTGGGAGGGCCCGTAAGCCCGATTGGACCACAAAGGAGTATGCATGGCTAAACACGGGAAAAATTTTGAAAACGCAGCCAAGAAAATTGAGGCCGATAAGATTTATGGTCCCAAGGAAGCGTTGGATTTAGTAAAAGAAATGAAATATGCAAAGTTCGATGAGACCGTTGAGGTTCACATTCGAACCAGTCTGGATCCCCGCCAGGCTGATCAGCAAATCCGCGATGTGGTCGTGCTGCCCAAGGGGCTTGGCAAGACTGTGCGCGTGCTGGTCTTTGCCCAGGGTGAGGCCGCGACAGCTGCCCGCGAAGCTGGCGCAGATTTTGTCGCTGAGACGGATGACGATATGGCTCGCATCCAGGGCGGTTTCACGGATTTCGACGTCGCAGTCGGTACTACCGACATGATGGGAAAAGTCGGACGCCTTGGTCGTGTGCTTGGTCCCCGCAACCTGATGCCAAACCCAAAAGCTGGCACAGTTGTGCAGCCTGGCGATATTGCCCAGGCGATTGAAGCTGCCAAGGCTGGTCGCGTTGAGTTCCGGCTTGACAAAACTGCCAACATTCACGTTCCGCTTGGCAAGATTTCCTTCTCTGCGGATGACTTGTATGTCAATATGGCTGCCCTCATGACTGCTCTACGCAAGGCTCGTCCGACTGGAGCCAAGGGTCTGTTCGTGCGCAAGGTCACACTTGCCTCCACAATGGGTCCTGGTGTCACGGTGGACGTAAATGCAGCTATGACCATGGATTCGGAAGCAGCCTAAGACTGCTGATTTTCCTGCCAGAGTGTGGTATACTGGCAGACTGAAAACAGAATACTGCTCTGCTTAAGAAAGCTGGTGCCGTTTACGGCTTAATTTCCCGCCGAGGTGGAGGTTCAAAGTCAGATCAAATTGATCCTGATAAAACTGAATCTCTTTCTACGGGAAAACGGAAAGAGATTTTTTATTTTGATTGGAAGGAGGTTAAAGTACATTGGCGTTTTCAAAAGAACATAAAGAAAACATGGTTGACCAGTATCGCGAGTGGGTCGACAAAAGCAAGGCGATCTTCGTGCTGTCCTACAGCAAGATGCGCATGCCGATGGTCAATGAAGCTCGTGCCAAACTGCGTGAGGCAGACGGACGTTTACATGTTGTAAAAAACCGCTTGTTTACCCGCGTCCTGGATGAAAAGGGCTATCAATACGATCCTAAATTCTGGGAAGGCAACAACGTGGTCGTCTTCGCATTCGAGGATGCTCCTTCGGTGGCAAAAGCCCTTGCGGAACTGGTAAAAGGTAATGAGAACTTCGCCGTTCGCGGTGGTTACCTCGATAAGGCTGGTCTGACCGTCAAACAGGTTACCGCATTATCTGACCTGCCCACATTACCCGTTATGCGCGCGACCCTGTTGGGCACCATCCTGGCGCCCGCCAGCAAGCTGGTGCGCACCCTGGCTGAACCTGCACGTGGTTTGGCGGCGGTTATCAAAGCTAATTCAGAAAAGCAGCCTGCGGCTGTATAAGTGTGCTCGTTTTTTAGCGAGAAATAGAAAAAATATATAAAAGGAAAAAATAGGAGTAAAAAATGGCTGATTTAGAAAAAATCGTTGAGGAACTGAGCGAACTTTCCGTATTGGAAGCTGCTGACCTCGTCAAACTGTTGGAAGAAAAATGGGGCGTTTCCGCCGCTGCACCGGTGGCTATAGCCGCTGGTCCCGCTGCTGCTGCCCCAGCAGAAGAAGTCGAAGAAAAGACCGAGTTTGATGTCGTCATCAAAGCTACTGGTCCCAAAAAGATCGAAGTCATCAAGGTCATCCGCCAGCTCACTTCACTGGGTCTGGTTGAAGCTAAGACCATGGCCGAAACCCCTGATGCCAAGGTCCTCGAAGCTGTTGGCAAAGACGTTGCCAACGATGCTGCCGCCAAACTCAAAGAAGCCGGCGCTGAAGTCGTTGTTCTTTAGTTTTTCAGCAAACCATCGCCCCCTTTCGAGGGGGCTTTTTTTATTAAATTAAGAGGACGGTCATCGGTGAAAGGCTCAAGTCATATTGATTACAATGAACCAAGATAAGGTAACATAAGTTTCGCACATTTAAAAAGGACATGGTCCTGAATCACTTGGTAATATTTGTTAGACCTAAAAAGACCAAAGGAGAAAGAACCATGTCAG